>CAYWWS010000036.1:0-5565 GCA_964462105.1 Candidatus Woesearchaeota archaeon | reverse complement strand
TTCTTGTCATCAATGCTTTCCAATACATTCTCCCCAATTTTGTCTCTTACATTGTTTAATGTTTTTAATGCTAATTGCTCAAATGTTTCCTCTGCTGTATAACCAGGCATAGATTCTAGCTTTCCCCTATTTAATTCATCTATTAATTCCAAAATTCTTTCTTCTGCTTTTTTAATCAACTCTCTATTTCTTTTAATGATATCTTCATTTAAATCAGAGTCTTTAACGCCTATTGTAAAGCCATAATTTTGCAGAACTTGAATTCACAGCCTAAATATCATAGTCATTAGGTTTATTGTTCTTAATTCTCCATATTTAGCATACAAGCTTCTTATCAATCCGCCGTTTTCCTCGCCGATAGAGGCTTTATCAATATAACCCTTGATTAACATGCCATTCTTAACTAGAACTTCTTTATCGTCCTTTGTCTGACCAACATAATTAAAGTCTTTCGGCAATATGGCAGAAAATATTTGCTTGCCATCTAGTTTTTCATCCTTGAAGTCTGGGAAATTATCAACGCCTACCTGATATAACATATTAATTGCTTGCTCTTTTGTAAAGCTTAGTTCTTTTGTTAACAAATAATTTACAGTACTAGACATATCAATGCTTTCCATCATGTTTAAGAAGTGTTTCGGTGTACTAAAATCATGAGGAACATATAACAACATTTCAGCTTCGGCTCTTGCCTCCTCTGTCTGCGGAATATGCAAGTTCATTTCATCACCATCAAAATCTGCATTATAAGGTGTGCATACAGCAGGATTAAGCCTGAAGCTTCTGCCAGGAAGAACTTTAATCCTGTGGGACATTATTGACATTCTGTGCAAGCTCGGCTGTCTGTTAAATACAGCAATGTCTCCGTCCATTAAATGCCTTTCAACAATGAAGCCCAGCTGCAAGTCTTCCAATAACTGTTCTTTTGTATCTGAGGTAATCTTCTTCTTTTTTCCGTCTAAGCTGATGACGTAATTAGCACCGGGATATTCCTTTGGACCTTTTTTTATAAATTCTTTCAAATATTCCAGGTTCCATTCTGTCACTTTCTCTGGAACAGTTAATTCCATTGCAACAATTTTAGGAACTCCAACTTCCTCAAATTTAATTCTTGCATCAGGCGAGATAACAGTTCTTGCACTGTAATTGACTCTCTTACCAACTAAATTATGCCTAAATCTTCCTTCTTTGCTTTTAATCCTTTCAGCCAATGTCTTTAACGGCTGCCCTGATCTATGCCTTGCAGGAGGAACCTGCTCTAATGTATTATCAAAGTAAGTTGTAACATGATATTGCAATAAGTCCCATAAATCTTCTACAATAATTTCTGGCGCACCTGCATTAATATTTTCGAATAAGCTTTGATTTATCCTTACAATATCACCGAGCTTATGCGTTAAATCATCTTCGCTTCTCTCGCCGGATTCCAGTGTAATGCTTGGTCTTATTGTTACAGGGGGGATGGGCAATACAGTTAAAATCATCCACTCAGGTCTTGCATATTTTGGATTAAAACCAATAAGCATTGCATCATCATCAGGGATTTTTTCAAACCTTGCCCTTACATCAACAGGTGTTAGTCTTTTATCAGCCTCGACAAAATCCGACGGCTTCTCAAATTTGATTTCTTGCTGCTTCTCGCCGCAATGAGGGCATTTCTTTACAGTTTTTAATTCATTAATCAGAGTTTTAGATTTTCCTCTTAAGCTATGCGCACTTTTAAGTTTATTAACAGTTTCTGTTAATTCAGCAATTCTATCAGGAGTAATTAAAGCCCTACCGCAATTCCTGCAAGTAGCTTTTAATGTATCTAGAATATTTTTGACATAATTAATATGAATAACAGGTCTTGCTAATTCTATATAACCAAAATGACCAAGGCACTCTTTTAATCTCTGACCGCATGTCTTACACCTCAACCCAGGGTCTATGATTCCAAGTCTTATATCCATTAGACCGCCATCTACGGGATAACCTTCTTTGTCGTACAATTCAGGTGTAACTATCTTGGCGCTAGCCATCTTTTTAATAATGCCCGGGCTAATCAAACCAAAGATTAATTTGTCTACCTTATTTGATACGTATTCTTGCATTTTAGTATTTTGACTTTAATTTCAACTGAGGATAGATACACATTGATTTTAACTCGTCTAACAAAAGCTTGAATGCGTAGCTTAATTCAATAGGTGTAATGTCTACATTACCTCCGCATTTTGTGCAATACTTCAAATCTTTGAAATTATCATAAATTCCGAACATGCCGCATTTTTCACATACATAAACAATTGCTTTATCGCTGTCAAATCTTTCTTTTAATAATAAGCTGGCGCCATGAGCTACAAAACAATCCTTTTCCATCTCTCCAAGTCTTAAACCGCCGCCCTTGCCTCTGCCTTCTGTTGGCTGCCTTGTTAATAATTGAATTCTTCCAGATGCTCTTGTCTGCAATTTATTTGCTACCATATATTTTAATTTCAAGTAATACATACTGCCAATAAATATTCTAACTTTAAACTCTTCCCCTGTAATTCCATTATACATTATCTCGGTTCCATCATCTTTAAAGCCGAGTTCCAACAAATATTTTCTTAGTTCTTCTTCGCTTATTGAATCAAATGTTGTTCCGTCAATATTTCTAGCTTGCAAAGCACCGACTTTTCCGCCTATGATTTCTATCAAATGGCTTATAGTCATTCTTGATGGAACACCATGCGGGCTAAAGATTAAATCCGGTTTTATTCCTCTCAAAGTGAACGGCATATCCTCTTCAGGCAAGATTAAACCAATTACGCCTTTCTGACCATGCCTTGAAGCGAATTTATCGCCGATTTCTGGTTCTCTTTCTTCTCTTAATCTGACTTGAACTAGTCTATTGCCTTCTTCATTTTCAGTTAGAACAACCATGTCAACAATTCCTTCTTCACCGTGTTTAACTGTTGTACTTGACTCACGCCTTGTAGAAGCAGCAATGCTAAATTCTTCCAGATCTCCAAGGAATCTTGGCGGGCTTGACTTTCCAACCAAAACTTCATCTTCAATAGCTTTAGCACCATTGTAAACAATGCCATCTTTTTCTAAGTTTTTATATTCCTTCTCTGTCTTATAGCCTTTAACATCTTTGTCAGGAATACCAATTTCATCAACTAATCCGCCTGGATATCTTAATTCCTCGCATTCATAGGGCCTGAAATAAGTTGATCTTGCTAAACCACGCTGAACACTGCCTTTATTTAAGATGATAGCATCCTGCATGTTATAACCAGAATAGCTCATTACAGCTATTACAACGTTTTGCCCAGCAGGGTGATTATCATTTTTATAAATATCGTGCATAAATGTTTTTACAATGGGTTTTTGGGGATAATGAAGCAATGAAACATCTGTATCCATCCTTAATAAATAGTTAGTTGTATACAAACCAAGGGATTGCTTTTGTATTTTGCTACCTCTTATTAACCTGGATGAACCGCCGAAATTAGAATATGGTATTAAGCTTGTACAAAGCCCCAGCATTGTTATAGGGCTAATCTCAAGATGAGTATGGTCTTTTGTTAAATCTTCTTCATTTAATGAGATTAATGCATTTTCTTCTTCAGAGGCATCTAAGTATTCAATAATTCCGTCTTTAATTAAATCATCCCAGGATAATTCCTTGTTCTTAACTTTTTCAGCATAATCTTGGGTTAATTTTGATTTACCCTCTTCTACGATGATCAAAGGCCTTCTTGCCCTGCCTTTGCTTGATTCAATGTAAATCTCATTAAATTTGTCATCATAATAGAAATTCAATACATTAGGAAGTTTACCTTGCCTTCTACTTTCCTTTAGCTTATTTAGGAATTCCTTAGGATCATCTACTTTTCCAATGAATTTGTAATCCATATAAACGTCTACCATTTTATTAAGATTTTAAACCTAGACCCTCCAGTGATTTTTTAACTTTATCTTCTGCTATTTCTTCTTGAGTGATATTGCATAATAAAGCCAGATTCTTTCTTAAACCAATAACAGTGCCTTCAGGGGTTTCAATAGGACATAATCTTCCAAAATGAGTCCCGTGTAATGCTCTCGCCTCAAAATTTTCCTGGCTGGTGCTTAACAATGATACAACCCTCTGCAGATGGCTGTAAGCTGACAAAAAGTCTGTTCTATCAATGTTTTGGCTGATGCCCTTTCTGTTGCCAACCCATACACCAGTTGCCATTGCGCTCTTAATTCTGGATGTTAGAAGCTGGTCCCTAATAATTATTTTAATGCTTTGGAATTTTCCTCTTTTAACAAGTCTCTGGAAATTATACAGCATATCCTGGATTAATGCTCTCATATTAACCCTGAATAAATCAGCAAGTAAATCTCCGGATAGTTTTAATCTTTTATTGGAATAATGATCCTTGTCAACCACAGGCAGATTATCATTAGCAACCATCAAGAAATTTTTAATGTACTTGCATAAGTTATATGCTTTAATAATCCTATCATGTGAGCTAGTTCCTAAATGAGGCAATAAGAATTTATCCAAAATGTCTGTTGTTTTTTCAGTTTTTTGTTTTTTAATTTGTGTCACTCCAAATTTCTTTGCTAAGAAATCCAAGGCATCGTCTTGTGTTTTCAATTCAACGTTTTGATAAAGATTAATAAATATGGAATCAAATTGCTTATCCTCTGAAATAGCCTGGACAATATCTTGGTCTTTAAACAAACCAAGTGCCTTAATTACAGCAATGATTGGCACTCTTTTAAATCTTGTAAAGCTTAAATAGATTGTACCATCACGCATCTGCTCCAAGGTATGAGGAATCCTGTAGCTGCCTTTCTCAGAGAATAATCTTGCAGAATATTTGCTTGGTCCTGTTTTAGTTTTATCAATAAATAGTTTATTGCTTGCAAGATCCTCTACAATAATTAAAACGCGCTCATTGCCGTTTAAAATGAAATAACCACCAGGGTCGTCTGGATCTTCGCCACGTTGAATTAAACTTTCTCTGCTTAAACCATGCAGATGACAATGTTTGCTTTTAAGCATTATTGGAATCTTTCCAATTTTTGTAGTAAATGATTCGCGTTCTATGCCGTCTAGGTAAGCCTTAACATCCAAATAAATTGGAGCGGAATATGTCAATTTTCTTAATCTTGATTCTATTGGGAATATGTCTCTTTTACTGCCATCAGCCTCTGTTAATTGGGGCTTGCCAATTTCAATCTTTCCAAATTTGATTTTAAATTCTTTTGCACCACTCGGAATAATAGGCGGGACAATTTCATTGACCTCATCAACAATTTGCTGTATTCCTTTTTCTAAAAAATTATCAAAACTTTTTATATTGGATTCTATGAAAGAGTGTTTCTTAAAATAAGCATTGATCAAATTTCTGTATTCCTTAACCATTTTTAACGCCTCTGTAAAATACAGTTTCTCCAACAACAGGGCTATTTCTTATTATTTTTATCACATCACCGGGATTAATGTCTAAGTTTTTTAAAGCCTTGTCACTTTTGAGAATAACTGGCAGCTGCTTGAAACTAATGTTAAATTTTTGCAGAACTTCTTGGGCTTCTTCTTTACTT
>CAYWWS010000035.1:1956-5685 GCA_964462105.1 Candidatus Woesearchaeota archaeon | reverse complement strand
TTTATGTTTAAATTTTGAGAAACGTCAACCTTTCCAGGCAGTTTATCTAATTTTCTTTCAGTACTTATTTTATCATAATTAAATGAGATTATAGGCATGTTAATCAGATATAGGATTTTAGTGAATTATTTAAATTTATGGATAATTATTATATACGGTAAACCGCATAATAGATAAAATTTAAATATTTAGGGCTTTTAAGCCTTATATGGTTAGATTATCTGGTAAAACTATTAGCGATTTAAAAGACGATATAATGTCTATCTTGTATGATGACCCTTTAAAGCCAAAGTTTACTAACGAAATAGCTTTAGATATTAGACGTGATAATGAATTTACTAAAATACTTTTATTAGAAATGGAACAACTTGGGTATGTTGAAAGATTAAAAAAGGATAATCAGGGTAAGCTATTTATTAGAAGGATTAAATGGAAGCTTCCAGACAAGATAATTAAGATTTATGATAACAAATTCAAAGTTTAATCTTTTTTAACTCTCTTTCCTTACCTTTCCAGTCCAGTGCCAGTTTTAATACTTCATCTATTGTTGATAAAGGAATTATCTGAACATCCTTTAGTTTTTCTTTTGGCAAGATAACATCCTTTTCATTGGATTTTGGAATTATTATTCTTTTAATGCCTGCATCAATAGCTGCTTCTACTTTAAATGTAACGCCACCTACTGCTAAAACATCCCCTCTAACTGATAAAGATCCTGTCATTGCAATGTCTTGATAAACAGGTACATTCTTTAAAGCAGAAACAATAGCCGTTGCTACAGCGATAGAAGCTGAGTCACCTTCTACACCTTCATGCGTCTGGACAAATTGAACGAAAATGTCGTATTTTTCTTTAATATCCTCACCGAAGAATTTTAAGATTATAGCCGAAACATTCTTAACCGCCTCTTTGGCAATAATACCTAGTTTACCTGTAGCTACAAATTCAGCTTTTTTAGCGCCGCCTGATGTAACCTCACTTTCTATAGGCAAGATTATTCCAGAAAAGCTATCCTGATCCCCAATAACAGCTAATCCATTAACTTTACCAACAATTTTTCCTTTTGTCGTTATAACTTGATATTTTTTCTTATCTTCGATATAAACATCTGCTAATTGAGCTTCTAATGTTTTAGCAAGTTTCTTGGCTCTTTCAATGTACTCTGGCGTTACAAACTCTTTCTTATCCTCTAAAGTTAAATCGCCAGCTGCCCTGATTAAACCCCCAAGCTCCCTTAGTTTTAATGTAAGCTTTCCTGATTTGCCAGAACGCTTTTTTGCCTCTTCTATAATTGCTAATACAGCCTCTTTTGTAAAATGTGGAATCTTTCCGTCTTTAGTTACTTCTTGGGCTACAAATTGAGCCAGTTTTAATCTATTTTCTTCTGTATCATCAATCTCAGATTGCATATAAATTTCATAACCATAACCCCTAATTCTGGACCTTAAAGCTGGATGCATATGCTGGATTGTTTCTACATTGCCAGCAGCAACTAAGATAAAGTCGCATGGAACAGGCTCGCTTCTGGTCATTGCACCTGATGATCTTTCACTTTGGCCAGTTATTGGATACTTTCTTTCCTGCATAGCAGTCAATAATTCTTGTTGAGACATTGGCTTTAGATTTGAGACTTCATCAACAAATAAAACACCTCCGTTAGCCCTATGAATCATTCCAGGAACTAATCTTTCATAAGCAGGGGTTCCTAAACCTCCTGACTGCAATGGATCATGCAAAACGTCGCCAAGCAATGCTCCGGCATGAGCCCCTGTTGCATCTAAAAAAGGTGTTATTTTTTGATCTGCGTTATCTACAAGAATCTTCGGAATTCCGTTTCCAGAGCCTGTTACTTTCATTCTTTTATTGATGTTTAAAAATAAAACAATTATGCCAAGCAGCAACATAGAACCTATTAAAGATGCTGCACCCATTATATCGCCGTAACTATGCCTTACCCACCAAGGCGTAAATAAGGCTATTATGGCAATAATAATTAACAATATGTTTTGATTTTTTAAAGAAGAGATATATTGTAATTTGGCCTTGTTTACAATGGTTCTTCCTTGACCTTTAGGCACTATTTTTATTAGGGGGGTATTATCATCAATTGGATTGTTTAAGCTCAAGATATCAACTAGTTTTTCTTTTGGCAATAACTCTGATAAAGCCTGGCCAAGCATAGACTTGCCTGTTCCAGGCTGGCCTATAAGCAAAAGGTTCCTTCTTTGCTTAGCTGCTTTCTTAACAATATCTACAGCTTTTTCCTGGCCTATAATTTGATCTATTAACTTGCTAGGAATCTTAATTTCTTTTGTTGTTTTAAAGTTAAAGTCTTTTAGCATCTTACTAGAAATATAGATAATATAATTTATATATTTAATTCTTTAGGTTTTTTATATGATGTCTTCTTCTGCAATAACTAAAAAGTCGCCAGATGCTAATACAGAACTGAATGGTATCAAAAACTGACCTTTGTCGTTTCTCTCAAGCTCTAAACCTTCGCAATAACCGGTAGGATTCTTTAAAATTATATGAATAATCTCCCCTGTTCTAATCTCAAAAGTTATATCCCCAACTTCCCCAAATCTCTTCCCAGACTTGCTAACAATAGTTTTTCCTATAAGCTCTCTAGCATATTTTTTATCTTCTGCCATTTTATTTAACAATACCCCACTTATTTATATAGCTTATTATTTTTGAGTTGTTATTATTTTAAAATATTTCTTGGAATTACTATTTACCCTCCCACCTTTGTTTCCTGTGGAACTTCATTAGCAAAAAAATTTCAAATGGAATGATTGAATATGAAAAGATTAAGTGATTTGAGATATTTAAAACAAAAATAGAAGTTTATGATCCGAATTAATTAAATTTGATTATAATAGCTAAACTGTACTTACAAGGCTTGTAAATGTAAAATATTAAAGAATTATAGTTTTATTAATATTTATTAATATTTAAATTTTATTATATTATATTATATTATATTAAAAAATAATATCTAAACTTAAGAAATTAGAGTGTTACTATTTTTTAGTTCTATAAGAAATTAGGGAGTTGATATACAAAAAACCAATTCCACACGAAATATAGGTGGTGGGGTATATATTTATTTATAATAATCTTTAAATAAGACTTATTTACTTTCTTATTAAAAAACAAGGGGTGGTTATTTGGCTAAGAATTTATCCGTATTTTTCGAGGATTTTTTGGTTAAAGACCCTATATTTCTTAATAAAAGCTTTTTACAAAGCAATTATACACCAGATGACATTCCTCATAGAGATGAGCAGATTCATTATATTGCTAATGTTTTAGCCCCCGCTTTAAGGGGCGAGAGACCCAGTAATTTATTTTTATATGGTAAAACAGGCACTGGAAAAAGCGTTTGTTCACAATTCGTCATCAATCAGATTCAAAAGACTGCGGATGAAAAAAAGATTCCTATAAAAACTTATTACTTAAATTGCAAATTAAAAAGGGTTGCAGATACTGAATACAGGTTATTAGCGCAGTTAGCAAAAGGCTTTGGTCGTGATGTTCCAGCAACGGGTTTGCCGACAGATCAAATTTATAAATTATTTATTGATGAAATAGATAAGGAAAAGCAAGTCCTAGTTCTTGTTCTAGATGAGATAGACCAATTGGTTAATAAAGCAGGCGATGAAGTGTTATACACTTTAACGAGATTGAATACGGAATTAAAAAATTGTCAACTTTGCATTATTG
>CAYWWS010000035.1:0-1946 GCA_964462105.1 Candidatus Woesearchaeota archaeon | reverse complement strand
AGGTTCTTTAGCTGAAGAAGAACTTGTTTGCCCCCCGTATAATGCATTACGGCTACAGGATATATTAAGACAGCGTGCAAAATTAGCATTTAGAGATGATATTATTACTGATGGTGTAGTCGAGAAATGTGCTGCTTATGCTGCTAGAGAGCATGGTGATGCTAGGAGAGCTCTAGAATTATTAAGGGTTGCAGGAGAATTAGTTGAGAGGCAAAACCAAATTAAAATAGAAACTAAACATATTGATGAAGCGGAAGAAAAGATCGAGAGGGACAGGATTTTTGATATTGTAAGAACCCAGCCAAAGCAGTTTCAAGTTACTCTTTATGCCATTTTTGATGTTTGCTTAAAAGATCAAAAAGAGATTTTTACAGGCGATGTTTATGAAATTTATAAGAGAATATGCTCGCAAGTCGGTCTAAAGCCATTGACACAGAGACGCGTTTCTGATATTATCGCAGAATTGGATATGCTTGGCATTATTAATGCAAAAGTAATCTCTAAGGGTCGTTATGGCAGGACAAGAGAAATCAGCTTAGCAATACCACTAAGCACAGTGCCAAAATTGAACGAAGCCCTTAAAGAGGGGCTTGGTTTATGAATGAAACCTTAAAATTTTTTATAGATAAGGGCTATTTAATAGAGCCCAAATTTCTAGCTAAGCTTACCTTGGATTTTAATAAAGATGAATTTATTGATTTAATGGAATCCAAGATAAAAACTAAAGAAAGGCCTATTGTATTAGACGAGGACTTGTTTTTAATATTTAAAAACAATCAAGATATCCCGGAATTGAACTGGATAGAATTCGACAAGAGCAAGGTTTATTCTGAAAAGGGACGCGAGACAAAACGATACAGCAACTTTTTAGATGTTTTAAACTATAACTTAAGCCAAGAAAGAAAAATAATCTTAAATGAAGCATTAAAAGAAACTGAAGAGCCGCAACCGTTTAAATTGGATTTAAATGACAGTTCAAGAGTAATTGTAACCACAAAAATTTTAGACAGTAAAAAAAGAGAAGTGCAAGATTTTGCTAAGTACTTTAGAAATAGATATGAGTCTTTAAAGAATATCCTAAAAACCAGATCGGAATTAGCAGATGTCACTTCTATTACAAGGCTCATTAACAAGGACAAGAACAACGTTGCTGTTATTGGCTTGGTAAGCGATAAAAGAGAATCTAAAAATGGAAGTGTAATCTTAACTGTGGAAGATTTAACAGGAAGGATAAATGTTATTGTTAACAATACAAAAAAAGAACTTCATGATCTTGCTAGAGATACCCTACTTGACGAAGTTGTAGGCATTACTGGCGTTATAAGAAAAGATGTTATTTTCTGCAACAGCATCTTATATCCGGATGTTCCTTTAAGCAAGGGATTAAAAAAGTGTAATGAAGAAATTTATGCAGTTTTTATTTCTGATGTTGAAGTTGGAAGCAAATTATTTTTTAAAAAAGAGTTTTTAAGATTTATAGACTGGATTAATGGAGGCGATGGCAGTAAGTCCCAGAAGGAGATTGCTAGTAAGGTAAAGTATTTGTTTTTACTTGGTGATAATGTAGCAGGCTTGGGTATTTATCCAGGTCAGGAAAAGGATTTAGATATCCCTGATATTTATCAACAATACAGAGAATTGGCCGATCATCTGAGGAAAGTAAGAAATGATATTAAAATTATTATCTGCCCGGGCAATCACGATGCTGTTAGATTGAGTGAACCGCAATTAATAATA
This sequence comes from Candidatus Woesearchaeota archaeon, assembly GCA_964462105.1. Lineage (GTDB taxonomy): Archaea > Nanobdellota > Nanobdellia > SCGC-AAA011-G17 > CAYRAU01 > CAYWWS01. Next base: position 209 of record CAYWWS010000035.1, on the reverse strand, counting down.
AGCAAGGAAATTGCACCTGACTTGCATTCTTTAGAAAATGTATATTTAATTACAAACCCTTGCTGGGTTAATATCCATTCTTCAGAAACATTTCCGGGATTTGATGTTTTAATTTACCATGGCGCAAGTTTCTTTTATATCTCTGAGAACGTTAATTCTATAAGAAAGGCCGGAGGTTTTAAGAGATTAGACTTAATAATGCGTTATAT
>CAYWWS010000034.1:1388-5765 GCA_964462105.1 Candidatus Woesearchaeota archaeon | reverse complement strand
ATCTTATATTATATTCTTGAAAAAAAATTAGTGATAAAGCCGTTCGTATATTTTTATTTCAAAACTAGGAAAGACATTATATACAAAAAGGAGTTGGAAAAGATACCAAAAAATGCAGACGTTAACATAATTTTAACAAGAGAAGAAAATTGGCCAGGTTTAAATGGAAGAATAAAAGTTGACCATATAAAGAAAAATTTGCAAGACAATGAGACATTGTTTTACATATGCGGACCTATTGATTTTGTTAAAAATGCAAAAAAGTTGTTAACAGACAATAATGTCAATCCAGAATCTATAAAAAATGAGATTTATGGGTAAGACTAAACATAAAATTAATAAACAAACTAAATAATAGATTAATTATGAAAATGCATGATAAAAAAGCTAACATCTACGACGTTATAATAATTGGTGCAGGATGCAGCGGTTATGCCGCAGCAATGTACTGCGGAAGATTTGATATGAAAACCTTGGTTCTTGGAGAAGTCATTGGAGGAACAATAATATTAACAGATACTGTTGAAAACTATCCAGGATTTAAAAGACTAACTGGACAGGAATTGGCTGATAAATTAAAAGAACATGCATTAGATTATAAAAGCGTTGAGATTAAAAATGAAAGGGTTGAAAAGGTCGAGAAAAACGGTAGGTTGTTTAATGTTCATACTAAAAAGAACGAATATTTAACAAAAACAATAATTGTGGCAACAGGAACAAAAGTAAAGAAGCTAGGCGTTCCTGGAGAAGAAGAATTTACCAATCGAGGTATAAGTTATTGTGCGCTGTGCGACGGTGTCTTATTTAGAAACAAGATTCTTGCAGTTATTGGAGGGAGTGATTCAGCAGCCAAAGAAGCTTTATTATTAACGCAATATGCAAATAAAGTTTACATAATTTACAGAGGGGATAAAATACATCCGGAGCCAATAAATGAAGAAAGAGTGAAGAAAAACAGGAAGATAGAGGTAATAACAAACGCAAATGTAGTAGAAATTAAAGGTAATAAAACAGTTACTCATGCAATTCTTGACAAACCCTACAAAGGAAGCAAAGAGTTTAAAGTAGATGGTATTTTTGTTGAAATCGGGCATATCCCATTAGCGGACTTTGTAAAGCCACTCGGCGTTAAGCTTAATCAAAAAGGGGAAATTATAATTGACAGATCTTCGTCCACAAATATTTCCGGAGTTTTTGCAGCTGGCGATGTTGTAGACACTAAATTCAAGCAGGCGATTACAGGTGTTGGAGAAGCTGTTTCAGCAGCTTATTCTGCTTATCAATATATTAATGAGCATGAAGTTATAACTTCTTAAGTTAACACCAAAAGTTTAAATATAACATAATATTATATAAAATAAAACTAAAATGGAAACTTTATCAAAAGTCAGGGCTGTAGGTGGTTCTTTAATGGTAAGAATCCCAAAAGATTTAGTTAAAGCGGAATCCATTAAAGATGGAGAAATAGTAAAGATAAAGGTCGAAAAAGTAAAAAAAAGTTTCTTTGGATTACTGAAAGGTTTAAAAATCAAGGACGAGCATATAAGAGGTAGCGATTTTGACTAAAATTATAGTCGATTCCTTCGCTTGGATAGAGTATCTGACTTCAAGTGATAAAGGAGAAGTAGTCAGAGATTTAATTGAAGACGCAAATAACGAGGTTTTTACACATATTTTAAGTCTAGCAGAGATTTCAAGTAGATTATTACATTCTAAAATAGAACCTCAAGACAGTATAAATAAGATAATACTAAATTCTGTGATTATTAATATTAATAACGCAGATTCTATAAATGCCGGAAAGATGCATTCGGATATAAGAAAGAAGGTTAAAGATTTTGGATTGATTGATGCATTTGTTTTACTAATAGCTAGAAAATTAAGCGCTAAGGTTTTAACTGGAGATCCCCATTTTAAAGGCATGAACAATGTTGTTTACTTGCAATAACAAAAATAAGCCATAAAAGCATTTATCTTTTTAATCAGTATGCAAGAGTTAACACCTAAAAGTTTATATAATTTTACATAAAGGTAATTCTTGGTGGTTAAAAATGGTTAAAGTTGGAGAGAAAGCCCCAGATTTTACTGCAGAAGCTTATGTTAACGGTCAGGTAAAGAAAGTAAGCTTATCTGACTATAAAGGGAAGTGGGTTATTTTATTCTTTTATCCATCGGACTTCACATTCGTATGCCCTACTGAGATTAGAGGTTTTGCAAATAGTGAAAATCAATTTGCTAGATTAAACTGCCAGATATTGGGCGCAAGTACGGATTCTGCCCATAGCCATAAAGCGTGGTTTGAGCATGATTTAAAAGAAGTTAAGTTCCCTATTTTAGCTGATACAAATCACAGGATATCAAGAGACTACAGCGTGTTAATAGAGGATGAGGGTATTGCATTGCGAGGGACTTTTATAATAGACCAGGATAGTATTTTAAGGTATGCTGTAATTTCTGACTTGAATATTGGGCGCTCTGTACAGGAAACATTAAGAGTATTGCAGGCATTACAAACCGGTGGTTTATGCCCTGTTGATTGGAAGCCTGGACAGGAATTATTAAAAAAATCATGAGGTGCAAAATGAAAAAACTTTTAAGATTGTTAGATAAAATAAGCAAACCAGGAATAGCATTTGCTCATTGCGATGTGCCATGCGGCGTTTACGAACCAGACTCAATGAAATGGGCTGCTGAAACTGTATTAAAAATAAATGAGAAAATCCTGGCATTACAAAAGCCAAAAGATGGTAAAGAGGATTTGGAGCAAAGAAATTTCTTAATAAGAGCTGTTCAAGTGAAAGAAGAATATGCGCAGATTTGCAAAGAGCAGATTTTGATTTTATGGACAGACTATTTCAAGCCAGAGCATTTACAAAAATATCCAGACTTACACGATTTAGTATGGAAGGCAACAAAACAATGCTCAGCAGTAAAAAGGTCTGTAAGCATTGAAGAAGCTAAAAAACTTCAAGATATGGTAGGCAAAATAGCAAAGATATTTTTAGAAACAAAAAAATGATCTTCTCAAGATTTGAAGTAAAAGGTAATAGCATGCAACCTGAATTCAGTCAAGGAGACAGAGTTTTTGTTTCTAGATTAGGAAAAATAAGAAATGATGACGTTGTAATACTAAATAAAGAAAATAAAGATATGATTAAGAGGGTAAAGAAAATCTTAAATAACAGATATTATGTATTAGGTGATAATCTAAATGAAAGCGTAGACAGCAGGGATTTTGGTTTAATAACAAAAAGAGAGATTATAGGCAAGGTTTTATTCAAGTATTAATATGACAAGATACAAAATAACCTATGATAGGGAAAATTGTATAGGTGCTGCTTCATGTACAGCAGTAAGTCCTAAATTCTGGATAATAGACAATAAAGATGGGAAAGCGAACTTAAAGGACGCTAAATACAACGAGAAGACTAAAAGATGGGAGCTAATTATTAGTGAAAAAGACTATCAAGAAAGCTTTGATGCTGCTGAAGCCTGTCCAGTGGATGTTATAAAGATTGAAAAAATAGACTGATTCTAAAAATTAAGAAAATTTATAAATTAAAGTTTGTATTAAATACAAGCTGAGCTACTTGCAAAATGGATAATCAAGAAATTGCCAAAATTTTATATGAGATAGCAGACATACTTGAAATCCAAGATGTAGAATTTAAACCTAGAGCATATAGAAAAGCTGCACAGTCTATTGAAAGCTTGCAAGATGGCATTAAAGATTACTATAAAGAAGATAAACTGCAGGAAATCCCAGGTGTCGGGAAAAACATCGCTGAGAAAATAAAGGAATTAATTAAAACTGGAAAATTAAATTATTACCTTAAATTAAAAAAGGAATTGCCAATTGACTTTGAATCTTTAAACAGGGTTGAAGGCATTGGCCCCAAAAAAATAAAAGTTCTGTATCAAAAATTAGGCATCAAAAATTTAAATGATCTGGAAAAAGCTGCGAAGAAAGGGAAAATCAAAGATATAGAAGGCTTTGGTGAAAAGACAGAAAAAGAAATTTTAGAAACCGTTGGATTTGCTAGAAAATCTGAGTCAAGAATGCTCTTGGGTGAAGCATTACCGCAAGCTGAACATATTAAAGACTTCTTAAAAGAATCCGGATATATTAATATGGTTGAATTAGCCGGCTCTATAAGAAGGATGAAAGAAACCATCGGCGATTTGGATATTTTAGTAACATCTAATAATCCAAGTAAAGTTATGGATTATTTCACCAAAGCAGATTTCATAAAGAAGATACTAGCCAAAGGTCTTACTAAGTCTAGTGTTATATTAAATTCTGGCTTACAGGTTGATATAAGAGTAGTTGGTAACAAAGAATTTGGTTCTGCTTTGCAATATTTTATAGGAAGTAAA
>CAYWWS010000034.1:832-1378 GCA_964462105.1 Candidatus Woesearchaeota archaeon | reverse complement strand
AAAAAAAGGATTGAAATTAAGCGAATACGGCGTATTTAAAGGCAATAAAAAAGTTGCAGGGGAAACAGAAGAAGGCGTCTACAAAGTTCTTGGTTTGAAATGGATGGAACCTGAATTAAGAGAAAATAATGGTGAGATAGAAGCTGCATTTAAAAATAACCTGCCAAAATTAATTAATTATAAATCTATTAAAGGCGATTTACAAATGCATACTAAATATAGCGACGGAAATAACACTATACTAGAAATGGCAAGAAAAGCTGAACAGATTGGTTATGATTATATCGGTATTACAGATCATGTAGGCAATTTAAAAATTGCCGGTGCTATGAATGCTAAGGAGATATTAAAACAGCATAGAGAAATTGATGCTCTAAATAAAAAATTAAATATTAAAATATTAAAAGGGTGTGAAGCCAATATAAAAGATAACGGAGAATTGGATTTGAGCAAAAACCTTTTAAAGAAATTTGATTATGTTATAGCATCAATACATTCTGGTTTTAAAAATTCTAAGGAAAAAGCAACATCCAGAATATTAAAGGC
>CAYWWS010000034.1:0-822 GCA_964462105.1 Candidatus Woesearchaeota archaeon | reverse complement strand
AGGAAGACAGAATGTAAATAAAGTATCGACAGCTGTCAGATTTGTGCATAAGCCGAACTGCATAATTGTGGAATCACAGCAGGAGACGTATCAGAGTGAGATCAGGGACATAGCTTTAAAAATTCTAAGGAAAAAGCAACATCCAGAATATTAAAGGCTATGGATAATGAATACGTTAATATTATAGCGCATCCAACTGGAAGATTAATAAACAAGAGAAAAGGCTATGAACTGGACTTTGATAAAATATTTGATAAAAGCAAGGGAACAAATACTTTTTTAGAGATAAATGCATTTCCAAATAGATTAGATTTAAATGATGTAAATATAATGGAAGCAATAAAAAACAAGTGCAAATTGATAATAGATACAGACGCTCATAATATAAACCAGTTAGAATTCATGCGTTATGGTATTGGAACTGCAAGAAGAGGCTGGGCTGGTGCCAAAGACATAATAAACACTAAAAACTTAAGCGAGTTTCTAAGAATAATAAGAAAATAATCCCACAAGACTTATAAATACTAATTTGCATTTTATTATATGCCAAATATCTTAACCAATTCGATATTTCTTGTGGGTATTATCTCTATAATTACATGTCAAATACTTAAAATGCTGTATTATTCTATAAAAGATAAGAAGTTCAATCTTGGGTATATATTTGAACTGTCTGGTATGCCCAGCACCCATACAGAAACAGTAATCGCATTATCAACAATGATTTATATTAGAGAAGGTTTGTCAAACTTGTTTATCATAAGCATCTTTATTGCACTATACATAATTGATGAAGTTCTATGGGTGGAAGAGTATGTTGGA
>CAYWWS010000033.1:0-5888 GCA_964462105.1 Candidatus Woesearchaeota archaeon | reverse complement strand
ATAATAAACTCGATGTTAAAATCAGAAGAAAACTAAGAACAACATCTGGTGAGTCTGGGGAAGTTGATATTGCTGCCAGGTTTGAACAAGAAAAAGATAGGTTATTCATTTATGAAGCCTGTTTATCTTCATCTTGTTTAGTTGAGTTAGATGATGATCCGCCATTAGAGATAAATAAAGAGGCGTTAGCTATAACAATAGAAATTGCAAAATTATTAAATGCAAAAATCTTCGATAAAATTCAATTCATGAGAAAGATTGTAATTGATGGAAGTAATGTTTCTGGTTTCCAGAGAACAGCCTTAATTGCTACTAATGGTTATCTAGAAACATCTAAAGGAAAAGTTTCTATACCAACTGTAATTTTAGAAGAGGAGGCTGCGAAAAAAATAAATGAATCAAAAGATTCTGTAACCTATAGACTAGATAGATTAGGTGTTCCTTTAGTTGAAATATCAACAGGTCCCGATGTAAAAGACAATGAACATGCTCAAGAGGCTGCATCAATCATTGGGATGATACTAAGGAGCACTAATAAAGTAAAAAGGGGTATTGGAAGCATCAGGCAAGATTTGAATTTAAGCATTAATAATAAACCTAGAATAGAGCTTAAAGGCTTCCAAGATTTAAGAAGCATTCCAAAAGTAATTGAATATGAAGTAAATAGACTGTTAAAAGATAAAGATATTAAACCTGAAGTAAGGCGAGTAAATCCAGATTTCACAACTAGTTTCTTAAGACCAATGCCAGGCTCTGCAAGAATGTATCCAGAAACGGATGTTCCAATAATTGATATTTCATCTCTAATAAAAAGTGTCAAACCAAGCAAATTAATTACTTATAAGATTAAAGAATTAGAAGAAAAATACGGTGTAAACAGTGATTTGGCAAGAGAATTATTATATAATGATTACTTTTATGAATTCGTTAATAAATATAATAAAGTAGAACCAAGGTTAATAGCAAACTTGTTAATAGAAATTCCAAAAGAGATAAGGTCAAGATATAACGTAGAAAAAGAAATAACTAAAGATAAATTTGAGTTCGTATTGAATGCATTAAACAACAATAAGATTACAAAGGATTCTGTTATAGATATACTGTTGGAATTGCTTAATGATAAAAAAGTTGACTTATCAAATTACAAGCCAATCTCTAGTGATGATCTGGAAAATGAAATTAAAAGTTTAATACACCGTAATAAAGAACTGTCATTTAATGCTATCATGGGTTTAGTAATGCAGAGATTCAAAGGCAAAGTCTCTGGCAAAGAAGCTGCTGATTTAATAAATAAACATAAACGCTAGATTGTCGGCTTTGTTATATTGACATTTCTTACTAGTATCTGGGGTATTACAGAAGGATTCTCACTTTCCCAGCTTCTTAACTGAATTTTATCCTTGCTGACTAGCTCCAAGTTTTTCATTATGTTAAGCATATTATCGCTAACCCTAATGTTTTTTATAGACTGCCCTAGCTTCCCATTCTTGATCAAGAATGCCCCGTCTCTTGGAATAGTTGAAAATTCTCCGGTTGAATAATTCTGGAAACGGGTATACCAGACATTCGTTATATAAATACCATTTTTAACATTGTCAAACAGATCATCTTTTTTACCATCCAAAATTGTATTAAATTCATGCGGGCTTATTAAGCCTGCATTTGCAGTTGTTTTTGTATTATATCTCTTCGCAGTTGAAGTGTTATGCAAGTAAGTCTTTAGGATTCCGTTGTCTATAATTACATTTCTTCTGGTCGGTACACCTTCCATATCAAATTTAATACTGTTATAACAATTTTCTAATGTCCCGTCGTCAATTAATGTAAAATTACAAATTTTTTTATTTAATAAATTCTGTAAGAAGCTCAAGCCAGCTTCTACAGTAAATATTGATGCAGCATCCATAATTCTGCCAGCTAGTACAGATGTTGGAAGGTAATCAAAAATAACATCAAATTTCCCGCTGGGCCCTGGAACTGGATTTAAAGCCATTTTGGCAATCTCGCCTGCTCTTTTCCCAGCATATTCTACATCGAAATTGTTAAGCATTCTAGAACAAATGTTCATGTGACCTGACGACTCTTTGTTCACAAAAGCTCTTAATGATAAATAAAAAGATGTTGATTCATCCTGAGCTTCTACTTTATTAGAAGTAACTAAATAAATTTTGGATTTATTAGTTTCTAATATCCCATCTGCCCTTTTAGCACCCTGCTTAAATGCGGCATTCATAGCTTTTTCAACCAAATCAACTTCATTAACATCCTCGATCTTTTTATCATAACCGTTCTTAATCTCTTTGTACTTAAATGGACCGTTAGCTATGCCATTATAATTTGGATTAGGATGCGCATACTTAACATAAGACTCAACTTTCTTGATAAAATATTTAATCTTCTTGTAAGCCAAGCCTTCCCTATTAATAGGATCATCCAAAATGTCACCAACATAATCCTTAAAGCTAGTTGTTATTATTTTTTTATCTTTTACAGCAAAGACGCTTATGTCAACTAAACCCTCTGTTCCTGTTTTAACAATCTTATTATTACTAAATTTAACCTGAGTTCCTTCGGATTTAATTAAAGAGATAACTATATCATCCATCCCGATGTCTTTTAATTCTTTTTTTAAATGCAAAGCTAGGTTCATGTTAATGCAATACTCCTTAGCCTTACCATCGGTCCACCCATCCAAACAGGAATCCCTTGCATTGGCTCACCCTTTCCGCAATCTCCTGCAAAGAATTCCACTTTTTTACCAACAGCATCGATAGCCTTCCAAAAGCTCGGGGTTGTTATTTCTAAACTAGGCTTCTTTACAGGGTTAGTTATTCTTCCATTTTTTATTAGATAAGCTTCATTGCCTACGTATTTTTGCTGATATCTTTTATCATCAATATTCCATTCATTATAAGTCTTGATATAAATCCCGTTTTTAACATCTTTAATTATTTCATCTTCATTAAAATTGCCAGGCAGCATATAGGTATTAGCCATTCTAACAATTGCTTCTTTATCATAATTATTTGCCCTTGAGCTGCCATTGCTATTAATGCCCATGTCAAAAGCTGTTTCCCTGTTCTGCAGGAATTCATTTATCTTGCCGTTTTTGATTAACAGTCTCTGCTTTGTTTTAACGCCTTCATCATCATACAAATAAGAACCATAACCACCAGGTAAGGTAGGATCATCTGCTACATTAACTAAATTGCTTCCAATCTGATGGTTGAGCATATCCCTGGTTACAAAGCTCTCGCCAGCTTGCGCAGCTTCCCTGCCAAGTATCCTGTCTGCTTCATAGGGATGCCCAACACTCTCATGCACCGCTATTCCAGTAATCATTGGGCTTAAAATAATATCAAACTGCCCTTTTGGGCAATGAATGCCTTTTTCAATATTTAACTTTATTGCTTTTACATCTTCAGGCACTTTTTTTAATAAATTCCACTCTTTTAACAATTCATAACCGCCTGTCCCGCCGTAAGGGCAATAAATCTGTGATGACTCTTTTTTGCCAACTGTCAAAAAATAATATAGTGACAATAGGGGAATTTCTGCTTCTATTCTGCTACCTTCTGTATTAATAAAATATTTTTGTATAATAGTATCTGAATAAGATATGTATCTTGATTGCAGGTCTTTAAGCAATTTATCAAAGTCTTTTACATAATCAATCTTTTCCTTTGGATTTACATTATCAAATTTTATTTTCTGATTGAATTTATATCTAGCTTTGTATGATCTCTCTTTGGATAAGCCAATTTGCTGCTTAAACCTAGATGATGATTTTGTTATGTTTATTGCTTTATTTAACAGATGAATTATCTTATCCTTATGGAACTCATTCATTGAAACAAAACCTAAAGTTCCATTAATTATAAATCTAACACCTAATCCAGTGGTAATATCGAAGCCAGAAGCTTCTAAAATGCCGTTTTTAAGGATTAAACTATTATTAGACATAGTTTCTAATCTAGCTTCTGCATAATCTACATTATGCTTCTTTAGATAATCTAAGGAAAAATCAGCCAGGTCTTCATGCATAAAATTGTAGTAACTAACTATTATATAAAAATTATGCAACTAAATCAAAAGGTTTATATAAATATATTCTAGGATGTTAAGCATGGATAAAATAATTTATAGAACTAATAAATGCGGAGAAATAACGGAAAAAGAAATAGGAAAAGAGGTTATATTATCCGGATGGGTCCCGGCTATAAGGGATCATGGCAAAGTTGTGTTTATCGATTTAAGAGACAGATATGGAGAGTTACAAGCTGTGATAAATAAGAATAATAAAAACTTTGAGGATTTTAAGGGTATAACAAGAGAATCATGCATCCAAGTAATCGGTAAAGTTCAAGCTCGCCCTAAAGGCACAGAAAATTCAAATATTAACTCTGGCAAGATTGAAGTTTTAATTGATGAATTTAAAATATTCAATTTATGCCCCACTTTACCATTTGAGCTCAATGATAAAGATGTAAATGAGGAAATCAGGCTTAAATACAGATTCCTTGATTTAAGAACCAAAGAACTGCAAAGTAACATTTATTTAAGGCATAAAATAATAAAATCATTCAGAGACTTCTTCGATAATGATGGTTTCATAGAGGTTGAAACTCCATTACTAGGCAAGTCAACTCCAGAAGGAGCTCGCGACTATATTGTACCTAGTAGAAATTTCCCCGGAAGATTCTATGCTTTGCCTCAGTCTCCACAATTATACAAACAGCTATTAATGGTTTCTGGTTATGACAAATATTTCCAGATTGCTCGTTGTTTAAGAGACGAAGATTTGAGGGCAGACAGGCAACCAGAGTTCACACAAGTTGATGTTGAAATGTCTTTTGTCGACCAAGACGATGTATTTGATGTTGTTGAAAGATCATTAAAGCATGTTTTTAAGAAAATGTTCAATATTGATTTAAAGACGCCATTCCAAAGAATGAGTTATGATGAATCTATAAATAAATACAAATCCGACAAACCAGACTTAAGGAAGAACAAGGATAAATTTGCATTTGTCTGGGTAGTCGATTTTCCATTATTTGAGTTTAGCGAGGAAGAAAATAAGTATGTTGCCGCTCACCACCCATTCTGTATGCCTAGTGATTTAAAACAATTGGAGAAAGACCCTTTAAAAGTGAGAGCAAAGACTTATGATTTGGTTTTAAATGGGACTGAAATTTTAAGTGGGAGCATTAGAATACATAATCCAGAGATACAGATGAAAGTGTTTGAATTATTAAAGATAAGCAAAGAAGAAGCCGAGCAAAAATTTGGATTTTTGTTAAAAGCATTACAATATGGAGCACCTCCACACGGGGGTTTCGCAATTGGCCTGGATAGATTAATACAAATTCTACTAAAAGCGCCGTCAATTAGGGAAGTTATTGCATTTCCAAAGAATAAAGAAGCAAGGGATGTTATGCTTGATGCACCTTCTGAAGTATCAGACAAGCAATTAAAAGAAGTGAATGTTACTGCTATCAAACCTAGCAAGTCCGGTAAAAAGAAATGAAGATTGATAAAGAACTGTTACTGAACGTAGCAAAAAATGCTCGTTTGGATTTAACAGAAAAGGAAGTAGAAGAGTTCTTGCCACAATTAAAAGATATTTTAGACTTATTTTCAAAAATAGAAAAAGCTAATACTGATAAAATAGAGCCAAGCTTTCAGCCTATTGAAGTAAAGAATGTCTTTAGAGAAGATAAGGTTGAAAAGAGTTTAACTCAAGAAGAAGCATTATCAAATACCAAAAATAAACATAATGGATTATTTAAAGTTAAGGCTATTTTGGAAGACTAAAATTGCTAAATTACTACACTGTTAAATTGCTATGAAATTAAATGAATTAACTATAAAAAGAGCGAGGGAAGGAT
>CAYWWS010000032.1:375-5902 GCA_964462105.1 Candidatus Woesearchaeota archaeon | reverse complement strand
AAAAGAGAGCTAAGCTTTCAGCCTATTGAAGTAAAGGATGTCTTTAGAGAAGATAAGGTTGAAAAAAGTTTAACTCAAGTATAAGCATTATCAAATACCAAACATAAAAAAGATGGTTTTTTCAAAGGACCTAAGGCATTATAAAATGACGGATTATAAATGCCTAACAAAATTCTTATTCGAAGTTGGTCAATTAAATAGAGTAAAGAGGTCTGGTTTTACTTTAATAGGTGTTAAAGATACTCAATCTGTTGCAGAACATCAAGCAAGAGCGACTATTATTGCTTATTTTCTAGCCAAATTAGAAAAAGCTGATGTTGAGAAATGTTTGATAACATGTTTATTTCATGATGTCCCAGAAACGAGATTAAATGACCTGCATAAGGTTGGTCATCGCTATATAGATTTCAAGAAGGCTGAAGAAGAAGCATTAAAGGAGCAGATACAAAATTTACCTGAAAATGTTGGTAAGGAAATATTAGACTACTTTATTTCCTATAGAAAAGACAAAACAAAAGAAGGTATTATAGTAAGAGATGCTGATTTACTAGAAAATGCATTAGAAGCAAAGGAATATTTAGATAAAGGACTTAAACATGCACAGAATTGGCTAGATAATATAAGAAAAGCATTGGTTACTGATTCTGCAAAAAATATTTTGGCAGAAATAGAAAAATCTGACCCTTGCGAATGGTGGCAGGGATTAAAAAAAGCTGAAAGATGAATATACAGGATTTTGTTAATAAGATAAAGAAAAAAGAGATCAATGTAATAGAGCATACTGAAAGCATATTAAAAGAAGCTAAGAAAATAAACAAGGAGTATAATTATTTTACAACGATTTCTGAAGAGCTAGCATTAGAGCAAGCAAAGAAGATTAAAAAAGAACCAAAAGGAAAATTGGCTGGCCTACCAGTTTCTATAAAAGATTGCATTTGTGTAAAAGGCGTAGAATCGACTGCTGGTTCTGAAATATTAAAAGGATATAAGCCAACATTCAACGCAACAGTTGTCCAAAGATTAATTGATGAAGGTGCAATTATTATAGGAAAGACTAGCCAAGATGAATTTGGATTTGGTGGATTTTCTATTAACACTGAAACAATACCAAAAAATCCTCATGATAAAACAAGATCATGTGGTGGCTCTTCTGGCGGAGCAGCTGGTTTTACAGCAATGACAAATTTTACTCACGTTGCAATTGCTGAATCTACTGGCGGTAGTATAGCTAATCCAGCATCTTTTTGCGGAGTATTTGGATTAACACCTACTTATGGATTAGTTTCCAGATATGGATTAATTGATTATGCTAATTCTCTAGACAAGATTGGTACTATGTCAAAGAATCCTGAAGATTCTAAGATAGTATTGGATATTATTTCAGGTCATGATAAAAAAGATTCAACATCACTGAATAAAGAGATAATTAAAGATAGTAAAATAAAGAAAATAGCAATAGTAAAAGAATTTTTAGATGTAAATAAAGAAATTAAAGACTTAATTTTAAGCAAAGTTAAAAATTATGATTTAATAAGCCTGCCAATTATTAATAAATATTCAATTCCAACTTATTATATTATAGCGATGGCAGAAGCTTCCACCAATCTAGCCAAATATTCCGGTTTCAAATATGGTCAAGAAGAAGAATTATCTGATTATTATAATGAATATTTCTCTAAAGTAAGAAGTAAATACTTTTCTAAAGAAACAAAAAGAAGAATTATTCTAGGGACATTTGCAAGAATGGCTGGTTTCAGAGACGCTTATTATTTAAAAGCTATGAAGGTTAGAACATTGATTATTAATGAATACAAAAAAGCATTCAGCAAATATGATATATTATTGAGCCCGACAATGCCGATAATTGCCCCTAAATTTTCTGATATTGAAAAGTTAAGTCCATTAGAGATGTATAACATGGATAGATTAACTGTAGGCCCTAATTTAGCGGGATTGCCTCATGTAAACATTAACATTGGTAAGATAAATAACCTACCCATGGGCTTAATGGCAATAGGAAATTATCTTAATGAAAATAAATTATTTGGATTAAATAAGAAAATTGAAAGTTAAATTAAAAGTTCTTCTTCTTTTATATCGGGACAGCCTGTTTTTTAGCAAGACTCCAGTCCAGCTTTATTATATTTTTAATAAAAGAATTATTAAGATTAAGTTTATAATAATCGGATTTGCCTATTTTCCTTGTTTTAATTATAATTTTTTTTTCAACCCATGATTGAATAAAAGAAGCTAAAGAATTGTAGCTAACATTGCTTCCTCTCGCTATTTCTGTCAAAGGAGAATCAAAGAAATGATTATCTATTAAAAAATCTAGCACCCTTAATTTAGGTGTATCCCCTAAATATTCCAAAAATATTGATTTATTCTTCTTGATTTTCATAGTAGATTAATAAATTAAAAGTATTTAAATCTTTCTATAAATTAAAACAAATTTCAAAAATAGAAACATTTATATAAAATTATTCTACTTTAAAATGATGCAAGAATGGGATTTAGAAAAGGCTCAGATTATGTTCAAATTAGCAAGAAAAAATAACTGGGGGCATAAGTATGATAGGCAAGAGCATTTTAAAAGATTTCAAAATTTACAGGATATATTAAAAGATTTATCAAAAATAGGATGGATTTTAATACATAAAAAACCAACTTTTATAGGTATATCGTTAAATACAGAATATAAAAAAGAAATAATTGGATTTATTGAAAATAATATGCCCTATTTAAAAGGAATAATTTAAGCAAAAGATTAAAAAACTTAAACAAGTTACAAAAGGTTGAAAACTAAATGATCAAAATAGGTCTTGAAACACATGTGCAATTGAACACAAAGACAAAAATATTTTGTAGCTGTGAGAATAAAACTAGTGAAAAACCCAATGTTTATACGTGCGAGATTTGCCTGGGCATGCCTGGAAGCAAACCTGTATTAAACAAAGAGGCATTAAATCAGGCTTTAAAAGTTGCTTTAGCTTTAAATTGCAGAATAAATAATAAAACATTTTTCTCAAGAAAAACATATTTCTATCCTGATTTACCGAAAAACTTTCAGATAAGTCAATATGAAGTTCCAGTTGCTCAAAATGGAAGTTTAGATGACATTAAAATTAGAAGAATCCATTTAGAAGAGGATCCTGGAAAATTAATGCATAAGGAAAATTATGTTTTAATTGACTATAATAGATCTGGAACACCTTTAATAGAGATCGTTACTGAACCTGATTTTAAAAGTCCTGAAGAAGCAAGAGCTTTCTTAAATAAACTAGTTTTAATTTTAAAGTATTTAAAAATTTACTCCAAGACAGATGATTTAGTAATAAAGACTGATGCAAATATATCTCTTAATAATGGCCCTAAAGTAGAAGTCAAGAATATTAACTCAATAAAAGACGTTGAAAGTGCTTTAAAATATGAAGCTGAGAGACAGAGAACTGAAAAGGTAATTCAAGAGACAAGAGGCTGGGATGATGTAAAAGGAATTACTGTAAGGCAGAGAGTTAAAGAAACGGAAAACGATTATGGGTACATTTTTGAGCCAGATTTACCCTATGTCGAGTTAGATAAAAAATACACTAAAGAAATTAAGAACAATCTACCGGAATTAGCAAAAGATAAAGTTTCTAGATTTATAAAACAATATAGTATTAAAGAATATGATGCTAAAATATTATCGTCAATTTACTACCTAGCTGACTTGTTTGAAAAAGTTTGCGAAGAAATCAAACCTGAAATCGCTGCTAAATGGCTGGTAAGAGACTTAAGAAGGTATTTGGATGAATCTGAATTCGAGACTATAAATATAAATGAAAAAGAACTAGTAACTTTATTAAAATATGTTCAGAATAAAAAACTAACAGATCAGGTAGCATATAAGATATTAGAAAGATTAGTAAAAGAAGGTATTAAAGTCGATGATTTAATCAAAAAAGAGAACCTTGAAATAATTGGCGATGAATCCTCATTAAAAGATTTATGTGAAAAAATTATTAAAGAAAATCCAAAAGCTGTTCAAGACTATAAATCTGGAAGAGACGAGGCACTGCATTTCTTATTTGGAAAAGTTATGTATACAACCAAAGGAAAAGCAAGTCCTGATTTAGTAAGAAAACTGCTTAAAGAATTGTTAAAATAAAATGTTAAAGAATGCTGAAAAGATAATTTATGAATTATTGTCAATTTTATTAATGATTGGATTAATACCATTTATAGAGAATGATTACTTATTAACACTATTTTATATTATAATAATAATTATATCATTAAAAATAAAATATGTAAAAGATGAGTGGAAAATATTTTTATCTGGATTCATTTTAATGACGATCTTTGAGTTTATATTTGTATCAACTGGGGTAGAAACATTCAACAGAAACTCCTTACTTAAAAAGATGCCTTTATGGCTTCCGTTTCTGTGGGGTTATAGCTTCATAGTCATAAGAAGAGTTAGCACAATTTTATTAAAATAGAAAGCTTAAAATAAGATATTTCTAATAAATTATTAGGGTCTATAGCATAACCAGGATAGTGCGACCGCCTTCGGAGCGGATGATCGGGGTTCAAATCCTCGTAGGCCCATTTTATTAAATAATCGCTAAATAAATAATAACTTGTTTTATAATTATAAGCTTATTGAAAATAAAGAATTAAACAGAAATTGTGTTCAAATGTTGAGCGAGTAATTTCATGTCATTTGGTCTTCCTTCTAATTCTGTATAGTACTTTCTATCCATTTCAAAATAAAGACTATTTATCTCTTGTATAACTATTTCATAATTAGATAGAGACCTTTTGTTTATCAACCTATAAAATGCTTCTGCATATTGAGTTAATTTCTCAACTAATTCTCTTACCTCAACATCTTTTAACTGTGATGTCTCTTTCAAGAATCTGGTCATATCATTAAGTTCATTTTGTATTACCTGATCCGTTGAAATATGTTTATTCTTACTTCTTTCAATGATTCCATGCTTGACTAAACCAAGATGGAATTGCTTCAGTCCATCAAGCATTTGTTTATTAAATCCGCAGAATGGCATTTTAATCGCCTACAGTTTAAATTTCTTTAAATAAACGTTAATATTATCAAGTTCTTGCTTTATAGATTGTCCTTCGGTTTTCTTACCTTCTTTAATCTCTTTAATTAAATCTTCGTAACAAGAACCTACAAACATTAATAAGCCGTTTATTGCTTTTTGACTAAACCCACTTGGTGGCATTTTAACCCTCCTTAATATTGATACAATTATAATACAAATACATTTTTATAATACTTTACATTAATATTTTTACTAAAACGCAATATTTATATAATAAAACTACTTTATAGTAAATATGGATAAAAAGGATCAAAAAATACTATCAGAACTAATAATAAACTCAAGAATGCCTATTAACAAATTAGCAAAAAAAGTTGGAGTCAGCAGAGAAGTTGCCAATTATAGAATAAATAGTTTAATCAAAAATGGGGTAATCAGAGAGTTTTACGCAATTATAAATGAAGAATTATTGG
>CAYWWS010000032.1:0-365 GCA_964462105.1 Candidatus Woesearchaeota archaeon | reverse complement strand
AAATAAAAAAATAATAAGTTTGTAACCTACGTAAGCCCGATTATTGGAAAATGGAATATTGTTTTCGATATTCTAGCCAAAGACAAATGGCACCTAAATTCGTTAATTCAGGATATATTAGAAACTATAAAAGACAATTTAGAGTCATATATAATTATAAATACTGGGGCTGAACAAGAAATTTTCCCAACTAAACTAATAGGAGTAAATCATGATATGCATTATAATAACAAAGCCTTAAAGAATATTAAACTGGATAAAACGGATTATAAAATATTAAGTCTTATATCATCAAATTCCAGGATAGAGTATACAGAAATTTCTAGTAAGCTAGATTTAACGCCTAACGCAATAAAGCATAGAGT
>CAYWWS010000031.1:0-5922 GCA_964462105.1 Candidatus Woesearchaeota archaeon | reverse complement strand
CCTGGCAATACCTCATCTATTGCATTATCTATGGCTTCATAAACTAAATGATGCAAGCCTCTTATGCTAGTATCTCCTATATACATAGAAGCTCTTTTTCTTACTGCTTCTAAATCTTTTAAGACAGTAATGCTAGATGCTTTATATTGGTCTGCGCTCATTTTATATCCAAAATTTTGATAAATATGCTAATAGAAATTTGCTTTATTTAAATAGTTTTCTTAGGCTAAAAGTGCCAAATTTGGGCTTTATAAGCCGTATAAACGCTAAAAATATTTTTAACTATGCAAAGATTTATAAAGAAAAATTGATATTTAATCTTTAAGGCTTCTAATAGCTTTTATTACCTTGTTAGTCACTAATCTAGTTACTTCCCTATTGTTTTCTTGGCCGTAATACTCCTCAAAATAAATAGGTTTTCCTATCTTGACTAGTATCTTTTTAGGCAGTCTCTCAGGTTTAAGATTAAGATTAGGAAACATTCCTTTATTATTTAAGATATAAACAGGAACTACTGGAGCACGAGCCTGTAAAGCTATCCTTGCAACACCTGTATAACCTTCCTTCTTGTAAAGATGGTTATGCCTGCCTAGTTTTATTGCCCCTTCTGGAAATATAGCAAAGAGATAACCTTTTTTTATTAATGCAACAGCTTTATCTATTGCCTGCTGAGATTTTCCTTTAAACCTTTCAGCAGGTATATTATTTGTTAGTTTAATAATGTACCTTGTTTTATGCGGCGGATAAAAAAGTTCATGCCTAACTAAAAAGAAAATTCTTCTCCTCGTTGTTAAAGATAATAACACTGAATCTGAATTATCATTGTGGTTTGATGCTATAACCGCACCGTTTTTTGGAATATTTTTCTTGCCTATAATAATTATTTTCACTCCGTATATAGACCTTAAAAGCGGGATTACAATAAATCTTAGTAACCAGTATATCATTTTGGAAATCACTTTAAGAGTTTAATTATATTATGCAATTCATTTAGATTTAATTCAAATGCACAAATTGGCATTTCTAATTTCCAGTTTATTAAGACATCTGGGTGAATCTCTCCGATTAATCCAATTTTTTTGCCTTTTGCAATAACACTGCCTGATCTTCCGGGTATAAAGCTTTCACAATCAAGTTCTTCTATGCTATATTTTAATCCTAGATTACTAAATAAATAATCAAGTATCTGCCTGGCTCTTGTAAAATCAGCCTTATTATCAACTAAAGCAAAGGCCAATCTCTTAATATCCTTACTTCTTGTTTCTTTCTTATGATCTGGGATTATGACATTGCCAATTTCAAATATTTTCTGCGGATATTCCTTGTTGGTATTCTTGCTTAAAAATTCCATTAAGCTTGGCAAGATGCTTGTTCTGAATACGCTCCAATTTTTACTTACAGGATTATCAATTTCAATTAATTCCTGATTTTTTACCATCATTTTATCCAGTAGATTTTCTTTATTTGTCAAAGTGTAACTTAATATTTCTTGTGATTTAAAACCAATTAAAATGTTAGCTAGCTTATCGCAGAATAATTCCAGTTCATCTAATCTGCCTGTTGTTACAATGCTTGGATACTCTGGAATAATCTTGTTATAGCCATATGCTATCAAAATATCCTCAACAACATCAGACTGATGCAATATATCTTGCCTGTAACTAGGATAAGTAACCTTAATCCTGCTACCTTTGATTTCTGTATCATACCTGCATTTCTTCAATAATTTATTTAATTCCTGCTTATTTAGGCTTAGCCCAGATCTTTTATTTATAAAATCAAGATCAACATCAATACTTTTATCTTTAAAGAAAGGTGTTACAATAATCTTATTTCCATAATGAATGTTTATAGTTTCAACCTGGCCTTTCCTGTCATGCAATGCAGCAACCATTATTAATAAAGCAGTATTTATATAATCCCGGTTGTTGCCTGTTACTTCCAAGAACAGATTTTTAGTTTCTGTTGTTACCTTCCCGGTTATCACTGAATTTATAACAGGAGGCATGGAAGCTATAACTCCATTGCTGTCAATTAAAATAGGATATTGTTTATGCTCTTTAATCAAGTGGCCGTATGCAATTCCTTTTGGGTGTATTTCCAAGATTTGCTTTAATGTCATGCTCTTATTGAAATCAAGAGGAACAAATTTGGTTTTTGTGTCCATTGCTTTATAATAAATCGGCTCTTTAATTATATCGAAATCGTATAAGCCGATTGCTACTTCTTTTCTCTTTCTCCCAAAGTTTTCTGATATCTTCTCCTGCAGCTGGATTAACTGTATTAATAATTCCTCATCAATCTTGATATTTTTAATAACCGCGCCTGCAATTAAGGGCCTTATGTTTTTAACATTGTTATCCACAAATAAATTTGTCTTACCTCTCTTAATGTTAAATCTGGGCAAACCCTGTTCAATATTATAATGGCTTTTCAACTCGCGGGCAATGCCCTCTGTGGACCATAAATCCGGCCTGTTTGTATCTGCCAATTCTATTTTTAATATATCATTCTTAACTTCATCAACCTGGCCCTTAACAAATAATATTCCATTTTCTTTTAATTCATCTAATGGAATATTTTTTCCAAGCAATTTAATCAGATCTTTGTAGCTTACTTCTATTGTTGCCATTTTGACTCCCTTAAATAATCCAAGTTCTGACTAAACAATTCTCTGATATCTTTTAAGCCAAGCCTGAGCATTGCTAATCTATCGACACCAAAACCCCAGGCAATAACTGGCTGTTTTATTCCTAATGGGATGGTCAATTCAGGCCTGAATATTCCAGCACCCGCAATCTCAATCCAGCCAAATGCAGGATGCTTCACACTTAATTGCACACTTGGCTCTGTAAAAGGAAAGTAATCTGGAAAGAATTTCATTTCTTTAGCGCCTGTAATCTGGACTGCAAAGTCCTTTAACAAACCCAGCAGATTCCTAAAATTAAGGTTATCATCAATAACGAATCCGCCCATCTGATTGAACTCAACAGCATGGGTTGCGTCTATAATATCTGGCCTGTAACATCTTACTAACGAAAAGTACTTTCCTGGAATCTGAATGCCTTTTAATAATTCTCTTGCCGATATAGCCGTATCGTGAGCCCTTGGCATTAATTGTCTTGCAATTGTTTCAGACCATTTATACTTCCAGCCAGTGCTCCCAGTTACCCAGCCATTCTCATGCGTTAGTTTAACTTGTTTTACTTTGCTGCTTTTAGGCAGCTCCCCATATCTTGGTTCTTTAATCCTGTAGGTATCTGTCCAGTCTCGTGCAGGATGATTCTGCGGCTGGAATAAAGCGTCAAAGTTATAAAATTCTGTTTCTATAGTCGGGCCAGTCATCTCCTTGAATCCCAGGCTGATTAGCCTTTCCTTAATATTGTTTAAAAACAAGCTGTAAGGATGCCTTTTTCCAGGATAAATTTTAGGAACGCTAGTCTTAATATCATATCTTCTAAACTTTTTATTCTTCCAAGATTTATTTTTAATTACTCCAGGTGTTATTGATTCAATGAAATTAAATTCAATCTTTTCTTTGCTTAATCTCTTGCCCAGATCAGTTAATGTAATTATCTTATCTTTAATTAAATTTATTTTAACTATCGCCCTTCTTTTTGATAGTTCTTCATAGATTAATTTTTCTTTATTCGTTAGTTTATCAGCTTCTTTTGGCAAACTTTTAAGAAATTCTTCATAGTCATTAAAGCTAACATTATTTATCAATTTAATAGTTTTGCCTAGCTCAATTGCATTAAGCCTTTTTAATATGCCGATTGATACGTTTATTTCTTCATCATTTAGATTAGCATCTTTTTTTATATCATGCAATGTTGAATTATTTTTAATTGATTTTAAGAATCTTTTTTCAGGCAATCCATTCTTTAAGTAATCTTTACCATTTTCATCAATTTCAATTATCTCTTTTGCTACCTTCCTGCTGGTCAAGATCTCTTTGTTTTCCAGCCACTGCAATGCTCTGGTGACTTCTTCTTCCTTTAGGTTAGTCTTCTTAATAATATCTTTTAGCGTTATGTTATCATGTAAAACAGGTAGAACCTTTCTTTCTAGAGTATGTAAACTATCTCCTAGATTATGCATATAAAAGAGAACTTGCCTTTGTTTAAAAACATTACCAACATCATATAAAGCAAAACATTTACTAACACATATCCTTAAGTTATTTTATGGCTGAGATTGATATTGTTGTACCTAAGATAACTGTTCAGCAAAAGGCAATAATCGATGTCAAAGAACTTTATTCTTTAATTAAAAAATTTGCTTTAGACAAGGGTTATAACCTGGCTGAAGAAAATTATAAACAAGAAGGCGAGACAACTAAAGTCGATTTGGAAGCTTTCAGGGACGTGGATGATTACACCAGATATATAATCAAGATAAGTATAGCAACATCTGATTTAAAAGAGGTAGAAACAAGAAAGAAAATTCTTTATGAAGGTGTGATTGAATTGGAGTTTGAAGCCAGATTAAAGCGAGATTACGAAGGAACGTGGGAGAAAAAGCCAATACACAGAATAATGCGCGGCTTCTTTGACAAGTATGTAATGAAAGGCAAGTTTGATAATTATGCCTCTGAATTAAAGGACGAAACTTATTTACTGATGGAACAAGTCAGATCTTTCTTAAGATTACCAAAACCTATTGCTTGATTGTAGTGTAAATGCCAAGCGCATAAGCTAAGGCCTGATTTGCTTTTAAAGGCTTAACTTTATCCGGAGTTAAACTAAAGCAATAGTCCAATTTATCCCTTGTTTTCTGGCTTAATCCATATAAGTCATTTCCAAATACAAATAATAAATCCTTATCTTTATTTTCTCTTAAGAATTTTATAAAATCAGCCTCATTATTTTTAGCATGTTTTGAGAAGCCGACTTTGATTATGTTAATCTCATCCAAGTTATTAATAACATCGACATTAAAATCAGAAAGCTTGCCTTTTGTAATGGTTTTAGCATTATTCAAGATTAATTGAAACTGTCTTTTGTCATTATAAATCACTTTAAAATTTAAATCGAATATTAAACATAATCTCAGAAAGTCACTTATTTCCTCTACCAATCTTGGATGTTCTATCAAGACGGTAATATTGCTATATTTGCCTTTATCATGGTTAATCATTTTTTTATATGAAAATATTCTATATTTAACTTTATTGCCATCTTTAAATATCTCAACCAGCAGATTATTGTTTGAGTCTAGAATGTTAATCCCTTCTTTATTTAAATATTTTACAAGCCTGTTTTTTAAAGAGCTGGCTGTAAGATTAATCTTTGTGTATAACTTAACCCTGAGATTGAGTTCCTTGTACTTTTTGGCTAGGTTTAATAAATCATTCCTTAGATCTTCAAACTTTAATAGAGAACTAGGCTTTTCCTCTAGTAAAACAACATCAATTTCATCTAAGTTTAGCTTATTTAAATCCAAATTGCCTGTAAATTCTAGCCTATTTGTTATAATATCTTTTGTTAACTGCCCTTTGAACATTGATTTTATCTTATTTTCCAATACTGCCAGTTTTAAATCAAATTTTTTAAGAATAAAGTGATATTTCATATTAAAAAAGATATTTAGCTGGTTTTTATGTTTTACCCTACATCGTAAACATAAGATTTATATACCCTTTTAACATTGCTAGTTTAGCCCAACAAGAGAATTACTCAATCGAGTACGGCTCTTGCCAAGCGATGAAACTTGGGAGTTAGTGTTGGGCGATATATTCACAATCAAATATTAAAGGACAATGCTTAATATTTCATTAAAATTCATTAAAATTCATACTTAATATATAAAAAAGGATATTTAATATAAAAACAGCTTTGTTCTTAAATTATGGGGGGAATAGAATGGGTAAAATAAGCCCTGTAAGTGCTAAATACATAGTTCACTCTAGTATAAGTATCG
>CAYWWS010000030.1:3461-6081 GCA_964462105.1 Candidatus Woesearchaeota archaeon | reverse complement strand
CCAAAGCTTTTTCATAGCTTAAATTTTCTTTAACGTAAAATTTTTCATCATCTGAAATCGGAATAAATACTTCACAATTAAATTTTTCTTGCAGCGATTTGGCAACTAGAAAAGGGACTAAATGTCCTATATGCATCTTTTCAGATGGACCTCTTCCAGTTATTACCGAAACTTTCTGTTTTTTATCGTAAGCTTCAAGCCATTTGTCAAAGTCCCTGTGGCTGAAATAAACACCTCTTCTTAACAAAGGATGACAATTTGACAGCCTTTTAATTATTTTATCAGAGATTGGAGTTACTCCAAATTCCTTGATTAATTTACCATAATCAACATCTCCGGAAACTTCCCATGGTGTTATTATAGTTTTGTTCATTTAATCAGCTTTCTCCTCTAATTTTATGCCATATATATTATTGCCTATGTTTGTGTATTTTATTAAAATATTTTTGGTACCGCTTGATTCTGTTTTAATATCAGCATATATCGGTGCCCGGCTCGCAACTGTTAAATCCATTTCACCATTTTTTAATATTACAACTGCTGTTAGTTCCCTACAATTATCCGGGTTTCCGGGCTTAGTCGGATCGCTTGGATCATTGCAAGTTTTTATTTCTTTTATATATGCTGGTATATTAATCTTTATAATGTTTTCACTTCCTCTACCTATAAAATAAACTCTTTCAGCCTCTTTAACTAATATATTCAATGTACCTTCCGTTGTTTCTAGAGTAATATCATCCTTCGTTGTTGAGGAATATTGGTTGAATATTAATACAGCTACTACTAATATAATGGCAATTATCCCAAATAATGTTAGATATTCAATTGCTTGTTGCGCCCTTTTTGATTTAAAGAAAGAATTACTATTATTATTTGGAAATATCATATAGAATTATTTTATTATGCTATATTTAAATTTTCTTATTAGCTGGTTTAAGCTATTTGAAATAAAAGAATTTGAGAAAGCTTTCGGCCTTTGAAATTTTAGTAAGATTTAAAAATAGTTACGTTAAACAAAACTTATGGAAGAGGAAGATAAATCAATCTATGAAGATGAGGTAAGGGAGGAGCTTGAAGAGAGTGATCAGATAAGCCCTGAAGAAGAAGGCTTCATGCTTGGTTATAGTAAGAAGAAGGACGAAGAAAAAGATAATGATAAAGATGACGACGAAGAACCAAAAGATGAAGAGCCACCAGAAGATGAAGAGCCAGAAGACGATTATGATTGATTAAAAAAAGAATAGTTGATGACAAAGCTTAGATGATTCCGAAGAATCTAAGTAATCAGTGAAGATTACATTCTAAGTTGCTCCACCAACCAAGATTAAACTAACCTTTTTTATATATAAATTTTTCTCTTTACTCGTAGCGTAATGCATCTACAGGTTTTAGCTTAGACGCTTGTCTTGCTGGTAGGACTCCTGATATTATTCCAACAAAAAAAGCAAATAGCAGCCCAAATACAATCAACCCTGGATTAATGTTAAATATTAATCTAAAACCTGCTTGAGTTGCATATTCAGAGATTCCATAAGACAATAAAGTTCCTAATATTACCCCGAAAAATCCACCAACCAAGCCGACTAATCCGGATTCTATCAAGAAAATTGATAAAATATCAGAGTTTTTAGCACCAATTGCTTTCATAATTCCAATCTCTTTTGTCCTCTCTAAAATTGAAGTATACATCGAGTTAGTTATGCCCATGGCACCGACTATCAATGATATTCTAATGCTTTTTCTATTCTTTCTTGGGTTAGTTCTATGTTGCTTCCTGGTTTAACCTTGGCTGTGATAAAATCAACACCATTGCCAATATTAAAAATATCTCTAAAAGATTCTATAGGTATGACAATAATATTATCATCTTGCTGATTGCCAATTTCTTTGAATATTCCAACAATTCTAAACTCTTTTTTATTAATTGTTATCTTGTTTTTGATTCTAACTTTATTGTCAAAAACATCTTCCACGATATTATGACCTATTAAAACACCTGACACCTCATTTTTATTTAAATAACGCCCTGACTCCAATGGGTTAGTGTCTATAATGGGTTGCCAAATCTAGTTAATCCTGAAGAGTTTGTTCAGAATCCAGATAGAACTTATAAAAAGGCTTTAATGGAAGCAACATTAATACATCCTTCAATGATTTTAGTAAAACCAAGAAATTATAATAGAGTAAGTGTTGGATTAGAGGAAGAATTTTTAAAAGAGCATCCAGTTTACCCTATTGGTGGATTCAGGAGATTGATGCGTTTATTTAGGATGCCTTATTCATAATCAGTAAACTTTATTAATAGTTTTTTAATAGTCTAGTATAAAGATGAGATCCTTTTTGCTCAACTGGGGCTCCTTGCTTGGAACTTTTCAGAGAGTAGTAATCATATTAATTAGTATATGGACTTTTATTTTTAACGAATTAGACTATGTGGTAGGAAAAGGTCTAGTATTAAGGCAGTTAGTATTTCTTGTTTTAATATTTGTAGTTCCTTACTTTGCTTATAAGAATAAGATATCTATTGAAAATTTTCCATTTAAAAC
Organism: Candidatus Woesearchaeota archaeon; assembly: GCA_964462105.1. Classification (GTDB taxonomy): domain Archaea; phylum Nanobdellota; class Nanobdellia; order SCGC-AAA011-G17; family CAYRAU01; genus CAYWWS01. The sequence continues at coordinate 3,535 of CAYWWS010000030.1, read as the reverse complement.
AGATGCTATATTATTAATACCCTTGTTCATAGATACGCTGGGGAATTTCTTTGGCAGGCTAGCTTACGGGCAAT
>CAYWWS010000030.1:2984-3451 GCA_964462105.1 Candidatus Woesearchaeota archaeon | reverse complement strand
TGGATAAAGTATCTCATTTTATATGAAGAGGAGTCTTTACATTCTTAGCTTTTGTTTTAATAACAAGTTATCTGCATAGCTATAAAATCAAACCTAGAATATTAACTTTGGTAATATTAGGGATAGCTGTTGGATTTGCTCTGGAAGGATTATGGGAAATCTGGGAATATTATTATGATCTTACATACAATACTTATTTGGTTAATGACTTAGCTGACACAATCGGAGACATGGTTGCCAGTTTTATTGGCTCATTGATAATATCATTAATATGCTCCTTATGGTATAGTTCAGTAAAAGAAGAGACAAGAGAAAAATACCTATTTACATTGTCTAGGTTATTTGGTTAATTTTATAAACTGATTAAAATTTTCATTATTATGAAAATTCTAGCGATTGGCGACTTTCACGGTCATATTCCTGCTAAGCTAAAATCAAGAGTTAAAAAATATATTAAATATGTTGAT
>CAYWWS010000030.1:0-2974 GCA_964462105.1 Candidatus Woesearchaeota archaeon | reverse complement strand
TTTAACAAACGAGTTCTAGGAATTATTGGAAATTGGGATTTCAGCAGCTTTAGAGAGATTGGGTATGGTTATTCTTGGCAGGATCTTAAAAAAGAAGGTGATAAAAAATTTATTGATTACATGAAAATGTTTTATAAGGAGATTAAAAAATTTAAGAATTTTAGACTGATAGATATGTCAAAAATAAAACTAAAAGACTTTACTATTATTGGACATACTATGTCTTCTTATCCTGGAGATTATCATGCAATTAACAAAAAGAAGTTTATTGCTAAATATGGTTATAAAGCATTTATGAGTAAAAGATACAAGATTAAAAGAGATTATAACGGATTTAAAAGCAGGTTAGATAAATTATTTAGAAATGAAAAAGATGCAATCTTTCTTGGACATAATTCGCCATATGGTGTTTTAGATATTGTTGGAAAGAAGGGTCATAAATGGGCAAAAGGAGAGCATTACGGAAGTTGGCTTGCAAGACAAACTATACTTAAACATAAGCCTAGACTTTATATTTGTGGTCATATGCATGAGCATCAAGGTCTAGTTAAATTAGGAAAAACATTAGTTGTTAATACTGGCTCCGGACATGAAGGAAAATTTGCTATAATTGATTACGGAAAGAAAATTAAAATTAAATTTGTCAAGTAATTTCTTTTTCTATGCCTTTTAGTATTTTTGAAAATAAATTTTTATTACCAGAGCATAATAAGGCTGTAGCAAATGACACATCCCTTAGTAATCTATTTAGTCTTACAACTTCTTGGTTAATTTTTTTACCATAGCCTTTTTCTAAAGCGTTCTTTAACTTTTTATTATTGAAGAATCCTGCTCGGTGGAGCTTTATAAAATCATATTCTGGGCATGCTGAATTAGCTAACTCAAAATCAATTATCTTATTTATTTCATATTTATCCTTTTTCTTTACAACAAATATATGCTCTAGGTTAAAATCGTTATGCACAAATGTCGGCTTTCCGTGATAATCTAATTTATTCAGATTTTTTGCTACGTAATAAGATAATTTAGAAAAGAATGAAGGTTTAAGTATTTTATAAGACATTAGTTTAGAGACATCTATAAATAAGTCTCTTGTATTTCTAATTAGATAAGGACTAAATTTTGGTAGCACTTTCTTACTATCATGTTTAAATCTGTACATCCAAGTTCCAGTATCTGTTGTTCCATCTTCTCTAATAAAGCCAAAACCCTTGAATTTAATTTTGTGCATCTTGGATAATAACTTGCCAATTTTTATGGTTATATCAACTTTATTTGATTCATCCAAGTTATTCCATATATCACTTAAAAGAGTTCCTTTAATCTTTTCTAATATCAGATAACCATCCCTTTCTTCTTTTGGATTATGATATGCGTATATATTTGGTACAGGTATCTTGTTTTTATTTAGTAGATTTATAACATATACTTCTTTACCTAAACTTATATTACGATCTAGGTTAATTGGAAATCTTATTATTGCAGTATATGGTTTTTTATCACTTTTAACTTCATACATATTATGAGAATAGCCTTTTTTTATCTTGTTTATAAATAGGACATTAGAATTAAACTCTTTTTTGAATATCTTCTTTATAAGAGAGTTCATGCATTTATAAATTATATTCCATTATTTAAAGTATTTGCCTCTAAGAAAAACACTTAAAAACTAGATTGTCTCTTAAAATATTGAGCGGAGATGCCGGAGCGGTCAAACGGGGTAGCCTCAAGAGCTGCTGGCTTAGTGCCTACGCAGGTTCGAATCCTGTTCTCCGCATATTCTATTTTTTAATTATTAGAATCCATCTATCTAAGAAATAGTTAGCTTCTTTTAAGTAATTATCTGGGTTTATATTATATATTTTTATAAAATACTTGTCCTTTTTTGGTGCCCAAATATTATATTTTTTGATCCCAGCTTTTTTTAATAATTGTTTCATCTCTTTTATTGTGTAAGAAGCTTTTATTGAGTCTATGTATTGCATGGCATTTACTAAGTTACCTTCTGCAACTGATTGAATAGCTTGGTAGATTATATCTTTTGGACTATCTCGTCTTAAATCAGTTAGATAAATCTTATTTTTTCCTACTCTAACTATCTCTTTAAGAACCTTTATTGGATTTGAGAAATGATGAAATGAGTCTCTACACATTACAAGATCAAAACTTTTATCATCAAAGTCCATCTTATCTGCGGACATTAGTAAATATTCTGATTTGGGAAAATTACAATATTGTTTAGCAATTTTCAGCATTGCTTTAGATAGATCAATGCCTGTAAAATTTAATCTCGGTTTATACTTATAAAGTTGGTGCATTAAAGCACCATAACCACATGCTACATCAAGAACATTCCCTTTGTTAATTTTAATATTATTAAGTATGTTCTTTGCAACTAAACTATAAGAGCCTCCTTCTTTATGTCTTTTTAAATGCCCAGAAAAATAATTCTTAGCTTCTTTCATTCCTTCCATTTCTTGTTCAGGCTCAGGTGTTCTTTTTCTTAAATCCAACCATTCCATATAATAATAAATTAATCTTGATATATAAATTTAATTGTTATATCGTCAAGATTTTATGGATTCACGTAAAATTTAAAAATTAATAAGATAAAAACTGAATCTTACATTTAGACATCTTCTCATAAAAATCTAAATCAGGCTTTATCTTCTTAGATTCAAATATTACTAAATCAAGGCCTTCCCAGAAAAGGAACCAACCAGCTGGTTCTAACAATATAACTAGAAAACTTGTTAAAAGAGTGGCTTCATTATACTTAAATAACAATAAAGCTGCTAAGAACATTAATATTATTCCAAAAGCTGTAAATGAAGCGCCTTTTATAATTAAAGCGTTTATCTCATGGCGGGTGATAGCAAAATGTTTATGGAAGTGCTTCCTTAGTCTTTTTTTAATAACATGTTCTTCAACCGGGTTTCTCTCACTTTTTTTTATCAAGAATCTTAATTCAACA
>CAYWWS010000029.1:5438-6366 GCA_964462105.1 Candidatus Woesearchaeota archaeon | reverse complement strand
TTTTCGTTTTATTTCTTTGATTTTATCTACTAAGATCATGCTAAGAGTAATGTCTTTTGCTTTAAAAAGTTTAGCCCGGTTTTAACCACAAGCGTCATGGCAAGCACGAGGCTTACGTACTCTGTTTACACAACCGGGCAAGAAGCATAGGGGATAGCAGGATATAAAAAGATATGCTTTTGATACCCATTGTAAAATTTCCAAAGCTTTAAATAATATCTTTTGCTGGTTTTATCTATGCGTCTGCGACGAAGCAAAGGTATTGCTGATGAAGGATATGATAGCGAACACGTTTATGCTGAACAATTAGGGGCTGCTTTTACAGCCTTTGCCAAGATTTGGACTGAGGGAGAGAGGATATCTGAACTGGAAAAACGGTTGAATATGTTTCCTTCTCCTCTTTTAGTACCTCCCACTGATAATAAGGCAAGATTAGAAAGAGCTTATAATCCGGACGAAAGAGAAGTAGTGATCGATGAACTGTTGCAACGCGTGCATAATCTCACTCGTGCTGTTGTAGACTTCGAAGGAAGTTTTTCTCCTCGCATTCTTACTGCTGTGAAAGGACCATTAGATGACTTTAAAGGTATTTGTACTCGCTACCTTGCTGAGGTCACTGACCACTATAGAAGACGATATCATACTAAGACAGGGTAAGTTTTGCTACAGAAAGTGTTTCGAAGAAGAGTTTTTTTGTCTCCAAGATAATAAGTGTGTACTTTAATTTTTTCGCAATTTTTTCTATGTTTCCCGATAATGATGAATAAAGAAGCAGAATTATTCCATGAGTATTGAGGTGCTGTTTCGCTTCCTTCAGTAATCGTTCTATGAATTCATGTCCTTGTTGGCCGCCCGTAGTAATTTGCTTGCTTTCTGCGTCTTCATCTTCTGTTGCTGGGAGATAAGGTGGATTGCACATAATCACATC
>CAYWWS010000029.1:2322-5428 GCA_964462105.1 Candidatus Woesearchaeota archaeon | reverse complement strand
GACTGGACTGCATTGATGCCTAACTTTTTTACATGGGCAACTGCCTCTGGATTACTGTCAACTGCTAGAACATTCTCTATTTTTTCTTTTGCTGCTAAAGCCTGGATGCCAGATCCTGTTCCCATATCTAAGACTTTTCCATGCGCAAACTGCCTTACATACTTCTCTAATAAGAATGAATCTTCACGAGGCTCGTAGATCATACTAACTTCGAATATTCCTTGACTCGTTTAAGAATATTTTGCAACAAGAATTTTTCAATCTTCTCTTCGACTAAAGAACCAATCTCTTCGAATTCTGTAATCCTGTATTCATTCTTGACTTTTTCTGCCAAATGAATATCGCGCAGACGTTTCAACTGACGACGGACATTGGAGGATGCAATGCCTTTCAGCTGGAGTTTTGCTTTTTTTCGCAAGTTAATTGTTTCCTTTTTAATGTCTTCAGAATTCATCAACATTCGTTTTTCGCGGGCATGCAACAAGACTTGGAGAATGTCAACGATAACGTCACGGGAATCGCCTGGCTGCAACAAACCAAGGGATAAACAGAATTTTCTGACAATTTCCCTCTTATTATTGGAAAGGGGTTTTTCGTAACGACGCAACGTTAATTCGCTGATGGGAAAATCTCGTGAAATTGTTTTAGGCATTACTTATATTCAGAGCGTTTAGTTTAAAAAGTTTTGGTTTCATGCATGATATGTAAGAACTTACCAGGCCTCTTTATGTAACGACTCAGGAGCAAATCCTAACTTGGGAAGTACCTCTAGTGTGTCTTTGACCATGGATGGTGGACCGCAGATGTAGCATTCTACCTTACTTGGATCCTTAATATACTTTGCGATGATGTTGTGGATGCGGTCTGTTTCGTGGTTCCATGAGGAATTATGGTTGGACACTGAGGGAATGAGGCGCAGGTTTTTATGGTTCTTCTGGAGTGCTTCTAGTTCTTCCTTGAATATATATTCTTCTTCTGTTTTAAACCTGTAGAATAACCAGATGTTGTTGTTTGCCTTTTGTTCTAATAAGGCATAGAGCATACTTCTGATGGGGGCAATACCAGTACCTCCTGCAATGAAGACTATTTCCTTACTCGTTGGTTTTAACATAAATGAACCAAAAGGTCCTTTGAGATATATTTTTGTGTTCAAAGGTGCTTGCTCTACCTTTTCTGAGAGGACACCTCCATCTCTAATTTTCATGCAGAATTCTAGTTGGTTTTTCTTTGCTGGATCTGAACAAATAGAGAAGGCACGGGCAAGACCACGATCTTGCATTAGGGAGAGCATCATAAATTGGCCTGGAGGAAAAGTAAAATTATTGTCTTGCAGTTTAATAGTGAAAAGACTGATGTCTGCTGTTAATTTCTTTTTTGCAATAAGCGTTCCCTCGTACTCTTGTGGTGACATAGGGGGGCTGCTATCCCTATGCTATTTATAGGTTGTGGTCTATAACAATTTTGGTTTAAATTCCGTTTTACTTATTAAAACCAATCTTTATATATGAAACACAATTTATTATTAGCATGATAAACAAATATATAACTATAGCACCAGTAGGAGATAGAATAGAGGTCTTATTTCTAGGACTAAGAGATTTTCCTACTGAGAAGGTAGTTCTGCTATGCCCCCACAATAGACTAGATGAAGTAAAAAAAATAAAAATTCATTTAGATAAGTTTAAAATTCAACTTCAAGTTATAGAAATTGAAGGAAATATCTGGGAGGAGATTTTTGAAAAGATTGCAAAAATAAAGAACATAGAGAAAGATAAAGAGATAATTGTTAATACTTCGACAGGCGATAGAAATACACAATGTGCATCTACAAGTGCAGCTTTTGTAAACGGATTAAAAGCATTTGCAGTTGAAGGCAATGAAACAATGTTATTACCAATATTAAAATTCTCATATTATAAACTATTGACAGACAAGAAAATGGGACTATTAAAGTTGCTATATGCAAAAGATTGCTGTTCATCTTTAGAGGAGTTAAGTAAAAGAAGTGGAATGTCCTTGCCTTTAGTCTCTTATCATGTAAATGGAACTTTAAAATCGGAAGGTCTTAAAACTTTAGGTCTGGTTGAAACTAAAGAAATCAGTGGAAAGATAGATATCAAGTTAACTACATTAGGAAGATTACTCTTAAAAGGATATATATGAGAGATGAAAATAGTCAAGAAACATAGAAATCTTGGAATTGTTTTTTTATTTATACTAATAATATTACTCATTGCCTTATTCTTTGCATATTTGATAAAACCTCAATTCAATCCTAAATTACTCGAGGGTGAAGATTACTTAGATCTGATAAATAAAAATCTGGTTTCTGGTGGACCATCAAAAGATGAAATACCCGCCATAGATAAGCCGAAGTATGTTACTGCTGAAGAAGCTGATAAAATCCTATCTAGTGATGAGAAAATTTTTGGGATTGACCACAATGGTAAAGTACTTGCTTTTCCAAGATCTATTATGTACTGGCATGAGATAGTAAATGAAATTGTTGATGGTGAAAAAATATCAATTACCTATTGTCCGTTAACAGAAACTGTAATAGGGTATAAAAATAAAAATCTAGGTGTGTCTGGAAGATTATACAACAGTAATTTAGTCGTATATGATAGAGAAACAGATTCAGAAATTCCACAAATTTTAGGTACCGCAATTAATGGTCCATTGAAAGGACAAAAATTAGAAACATTACATGTCTATGTAACAACATGGAAAAAATGGAAAGAAAAATATCCAAATACCTTGGTTCTTTCAAGAGATACTGGTTTTCATAGAGACTATGATAGAAATCCTTATCCAGGTTATGATCAAATATTAAGAATTTGGTTTCCGTTAGCCGCAGAAAGTGATTTATTTTCAACAAAGAAAATGATTCATGCTATTTCTTTAAATAATGAGTATCTAGCAATACCAAAAGATGAATTTAAGGAAATAAAAGAAAAAGAATATACTTTAGGCGGAGAAGAGATAAAAATTATTTACGATGAAAGATTAGGTGTAATAAATGTGTTTGAAGGTAATGAACAATTAAATTCATTTGATTCTTACTGGTTTGCTTGGTACGCATATCATCCGGATACAAGAGTATTAA
>CAYWWS010000029.1:0-2312 GCA_964462105.1 Candidatus Woesearchaeota archaeon | reverse complement strand
TATTAAAGATATAAATATTAATAGCTCAAATGATTATGTATACAATCAAAATTAAATCAATTCGTTTTCATTCAAATATCCATCCATAAAGGCACTTTCTTCAGGACTTATCTCATCATCTTCAAGCAATTTTTCAATTTCTTCTCCCAAATAAAAGTCTGTATCAAAATCTTGGTTATCTACTTCAAGATCATCTTTAAATTCCTCTTCTGTTAGTAATGTCCTGTATCTTGCTAGTTTATTTTTTCTCATTTTCATCACTCCTTTTATTTGATAGTGTTTCTCATACTTTTAAGATTATAATGGTTCACTCTAATAGTTAAACTCATTTTTTATGATTCACCTCTTTAAAATTACTAGATTGTTAAAGATAATATTTATATACCAAAGAACTTTTTCATTACTATAAAACATGCAGGAGTATAAATATGAAAAATAAAGAAAAAACCAATAAAAAAGAACACATATGCGCTTGTGGTTCAGGCAAGAAATTCAAGAATTGCTGTGGTAGTGGAAGCTATTGTTAGCTAAAAACTATTTATAGTATGAAAGACCTAAAAGGACTATTGGAAAATGAAATAGTAAAGATTGCTAAATTACCAGCTAAAAATTATTCTAATATAAATCTTCTAGATGAGCTAGAGGGATATACAGTTCCGTTAATTAGCCATGATTACGCTGCAAAAACCCCTGTTATGTGGAACACGCTCTATGAAAGACTAGGATTACGTGTAAGAAACATCATGGTTGTTGCAGACCCAAAAAATGTAAAAATAATTTTAGATGCATTAAGAGCTGATCCTCAATATCTGGGAGGTGGTGCAGGAGTTGGCTTTAAAGAAGTTATTAGACCTTATCTAGATGAAGTAAGACCTGTTGATTTAAAATCAGTTAATATAATTGTTAAGGAGGATGGAAGATTAATAGGTTACAATACAGATGCTGAAGGATTTGTAAGAAGTCTTGAAGAAAAATTACACGAAATAGGAAAATCATTAGAAGGTGCAAATTTAGTCATCTTTGGTGCTGGGGGAGTTGCAAAAGAGGTTATTCGTTTATTAGTTGAAAGAAAAGCAAGAAGAATTGCCATAGTTAATAGAACTGTATCCAAAGCAACTGAAATAGCTTATGAATTTAGAGATGCAACTTATGCTGTGCCAGAAACAATGATACGCGGTACTGTTTTAAATTCGCGAGATATCCCCATCGCTATTATTAATTTAACTGATAAAGGGTCAGATGGAAGATTAGAGCAATATTCTGCATTTGCTGAGGTAACGGATAATTTTGGTGATAACATCACAATTTCTCGTGATATTTTGAGGTACTTAGCAAAACTAAATCCTGATATTGTCATTGCCGATATTGTGTTAACTAAGAATGAAAGATCTATCACATTAAGATTAGCAGATGCAGAGGGCTTAAAACATTTAATTGACGGCAAACCAATGGTTGTTTATCAGGCAGTCCCTGCTTATGATTATATGCAAAAAGCACATCCTCAAGTGCATAAAAGACAAATACAACTTGAAGATATTTTGAGAACCTTCAAAGAAGCAGCAGGCTTAAAATAGATTTATTTTATTCCGAGTAGTTTCTTCAATTTTGGCTCATCAAAACCAGCAACAATTTTTCCATCGATATCAATAACAGGAACTCCTCTTTGTCCTGATATTTCAACCATTTTGTCTGCTGCTTCTGGATCTTGATCTACATAAATGGATTTATACTTCATTTTATGCTTATCAAAGAGCTCTGCAGTTTTATGACACCAAGGGCACGAAACCGTTCTAAAAAGGATAATTTTATGTACTTTGACCATTTTAAACCTCCTGATTATTCATTCTTCACGATATTTATAAATCCTTTCTTTAACTTTTTAAAAGTAATTGAATACTCTTTTAAACGGATTTTTCCATAAATTAAGTTTAATTCCCATAATCTCTAATATAACATAATTAAATATTAAATAAATTACTATAAAGGCTATCACAGTTAAAGCAGCTATGTTTATTACTTTATTTCTATTCTTCTTATAGTCATTTACTGTACAAATTCCCCTTCTTCGAAAGTAAAAGTACAATGCGCCGAAAGCCAATAAAAGTCCGGCACCTCTAAAAGCCCATTTATAAGTTCCATATAAAAAATCTCCTAATGATGCTGCAAAAGTAACGCTACTTAATCCAAGCAAAACTAAAACTATTGGTGTTAAACAACAAAGTGAAGCGAAAATACTAGCAATTATCGAGATAAAAAATACAACCTTCTTTTCTTTTTTCTCTAATTTCATGAAAATTCTTAAGTTTTTTACT
>CAYWWS010000028.1:821-6467 GCA_964462105.1 Candidatus Woesearchaeota archaeon | reverse complement strand
ACTATTGAGAACCCTATTAAACTAGCTATTAAAGAGAATATAAACAATAAAGCCAGGGCTGATAAAAATAATAATTCTTCTGTTTTGGCAGAAAATTTGAACAATCTTGGAAGCAAGAACCTGCTTATCAGCAACGATGATGCAAATAATATTAATACTTTGATTAATGATATTAACACTAAAGTTATAGAAAATCCTTTATTTGCTTATAATTTCAGGGCAATAATGGCAACGATATCCTGTAATAATAAAGTTCCAAGGATAATCCTTCCATGCAATGTACCCAGTTCTTTTCTGTCGATTAGCAGCTTTACAACAACTAATGTGCTGCTGAAAGCCAAGATTAATCCGAGATAAATTGATTCTATATTGGTAAATCCGAATAATCCTGCTGCAATAAATCCGATTAAGAACAATAGACCGATCTCAAGTAATGCTGCAAAAACACTTACAGAACTGACATCCTTAATCTTTTTGGCATTCAACTCAAGGCCAACCATAAATAACAAGAAAGCTATTCCTAATTCCGATAGTATCTTGATGTTTTCATAATCTTTAATCAAGCTTAAACCAAACGGGCCAATTAATACCCCTGCCAAAATGTAAGCTGTAATTAACGGTTGTCTAACAAATTTTAGAATGAAACCAAGGACAGTAGCAATTATAATAATTAAGCCGATATCAAATAATATAGAATTACCAGATATCACCTCACCCAAAAGCATAATAAAAAATAAAGAAAAGTTTTATTTAAAAGTGTTCTATTTTCTTCCTAGGCTTATTTCTATAGTTGAGACTCTTACAGTCCTTCCCTCTTTGTTTTCAAATTCTTCGCTGTCTATTCTAATACCTCTATTCTCTATCTGTCCTTCCAAGAATCTCTTAGTTGATACTTCAGCCACATCTACTGCGCGGGTTATGAACTTTCCCCTAGCTTTTATTACTACTTCTTCTGCGCCCTGTGTTGTAAACTGCATAACCACACCTGTTACATAACAGATGTCGACAAGCTAATTACTTAATCGATTTCATGAAAGGTTTTGACCCTATGAACACTGTGTGGTCATCTCTTCTATTTTCTTCTGTCATTTTTACACCCTCCTTAATCCTAGTATACGTTGTAATACTAGTCATTCTTTACAATTGAGATAGGATTAGAATTTATAATATTTACTAATTTATCTTGCTTCCTTTTTATTGAGAAACCTATAATCCTCCAATATAATAAGATACTTTGTTTTCTATAAATATTTATTCTATAACATGGTTTTTTAGAAATAGCTGAATTAAAATTATATTTATACAATTTAGTCTCTATGCCTAATGAAAATAAGAGGCTTCTCACAAATTCAACAAGATTATAATTTGTATTAAAAGCTGACACCTGCCTTTTTGTATATGCGCCGCCTTCACTATCAAAAAATCCTTTTAGGAAAGATGACTTAATTTCTGAATTGGCTTTAACAAATTCATTCAAATCAAATTCTTTTAAAAATTTACTAGCTTCAATAGAATCAATATAACATCTCCATTGTATTTTTCTATTTTTAATATAATTATCTGGTTTTTGAATTCTGCTAAAAAATCTAGTTTTAAAACCGCTCCATCTCTCTAAATTATCTTTAAAATTTAAAACGAAATCTTTATCTGTAGCAGATAGTATCACCTTCCTTTGTTTAACAGAAACATGTCCATCGCCATAAACCACACCTAAAATATAAGCCAATTCCTTAGATAGTATTTTGGCAGATTCTGAAAGTCTCTTTGTTCTTAACTCAGCCGAAATTTTAACAGCTTTAGGCTGAGTAATTTTATTCATCTTGCGCATTCTTTTAATATTATTAATAGAATTACAAGCATTAATTCTTTTTTCAGAGAAATAGTAAGGTTTTCTCCCTTTATTTATCCAATCTTCAATAGCGCTTCTTGTATTATAACCAAGAATTTTAGCAATTCTTTGACTACCAAATCCCAAACCATGTAACTTAATTGCTTCGCTATAATCTAATAAAGTATATTTATTATTAAATGGCATTAATGTAAATAATGTTTATTGTATTTAAAAAGATTAGGGTAGGACTTGTCTGTGTGTCCAATAAGATTTATTGTTGCTTAACAGCTTCTTTTCTCTTTATTCTAGTAATATAACCAGCAATAATATTCCTAAACTTCTTAGAATCATTTTCTAATAAGTTGTTAACCAGCTGTTTATTAGACTCGAAATCAGTTTTGAAATCATTGCTGTATCTCTTAATAAGTTTATTAGTGATTCTTTTGATGATTTTAGTTTTTATTCTACCCATGATAAGATGGTTCTTAGAACTATTTTTAAAGCTTACGTTTCGTTTAAGTTCAGTTACATTACAAATTATACTTGTTATATCTTCTGAAAATGCAACTCATTTCTTTTACTAGGTTTATTATTTTTTATAGTGACTTATTTCCTTAATCTTTCAACATCCCATTTATCGCTTTGTCTCCCTTATCGCCTGTCCTTATTCTTATCGCATCTTTTACATCAAAAACAAAAATCTTTCCGTCTCCGATATTTCCTGTCTGCGCTCCTTTAATAATTGCTTTTATCATTCTGTCAACCATTTTATCCTCTACAACTAATTCTATGACTACCTTCCTCAGCAGATTAACCTCTTGAGTAACGCCTCTATATTCTTCCCTATAACCCATTTGCTGTCCTGCTCCGTGCACATCATAAACAGTCATTCCAAATACATTTTCTTTTTCAAGCTGGGCTTTTACATCCCTTAGCTTTTCTGGTTTTATAATAGCTTTTATCAGTTTCATTTTAATTGTTAACCCCTGTTGTCAAAAAGTCTGGATATGAGTCTGCTCCGTGCTCGCTTATATCCGCTCCCTTAAGCTCCTCTTCTTTGCTCATCCTTAATCCTATGGTCAAATCAACCAACTTGAATATTGCTAACATGCTAACAAAAACAAATGCAAATACACTAATCACTCCAACAAATTGACTGATTAATTGTGCAGTTCCTCCTCCAAAGAATAATCCATTTACACTCCCATATGGCTGTTGAGCAAACAATCCAACAGCAAGGGTTCCCCATACACCGCAACTAGCATGCGCAGAAATTGCTCCTACAGGATCGTCTACACCTATTTTATCAAAAAAGGCAACAGAATAAACATATAATATTCCTCCAATAGCGCCGATTATAAGCGAGCTTAAAGGACTTACATTTGCAGTTCCAGCTGTTATTGCAACAAGTCCCCCAATTGTTGCTCCAAGTGTCAAGCTAACATCCGGCTTCTTTTCCTTAAGCCAAGAAGTTACTAATCCTCCAATAGCGCCAGCTGCTCCTCCTATTGTTGTTGTCACGGCAATAATTGCGATACTTCCTGATCTTCCAGAAAGTGTAGAGCCGGGATTAAAGCCGTACCACCCAAACCATAATAAAAATACTCCAAGTGCTGCAAGCGCAAGAGAATGTCCTTTTATTGCCTTCGCCTTTCCCCCCACATATTTTCCAATTCTAGGTCCAAGAATAATCGCCCCTGCAAGTGCAGACCAGCCACCAACGCTATGAACAACAGTGGAGCCAGCAAAATCAATCATGGGGCTTGAAAGCTTTGACAACCAGCCTCCACCCCATATCCAGTGTCCAACAATTGGATAAATCAAGGCTGTAATAAATACGGTATAAATCAAGTAGCAAACAAATTTTATTCTCTCAGCTACAGCTCCTGAAACAATTGTTGCGGCAGTTGCGGCAAAAACAAGCTGAAAAATAAAAAACGCATACTGATAAAAGTTTGTTCCTGCTTCACCATTACTCAAGAAAAACCCTGTTGTTCCAAAAAGCATATTTCCAGTACCAAACATAATCCCAAATCCAATTGCCCAGAAAGCAATTGTGCCGAAGCAAAAGTCAAGAAGATTCTTCATCATAATATTCCCAACGTTTTTTGCTCTTACAAGCCCTGCTTCAAGCATTGCAAATCCGCCCTGCATCATGAAAACTAAAAATGCAGTTACAAGAATCCAAATCATATCAATAGCCATGCCATTAGCATCATTGCTTGCTTTAATTTCTTCAACTAAACCTGCATCAATCTCCTGCCCAGAGACATTGATAGAGATAAAAGAAATAAAAAGAAGAGAGAATAAACCCGCCAAAGCAACTAAACGTGCTCTTTTCGAAATAACCATGATAACTAGGGTTTAGAAAACAAGATATTTATATTTTTCCCTAATTTTCCTAAACAAAAATCTATTTTTCAACAAAAAATTTAAATAGTTGTTTAATACTAGATAATAAATATATAAAAAAGTAAACAAATGGAAAGAGAAATTGATGAGCTAGACAAAAAAATAATAAATCTACTTTTGGATGATGCGCGCCTTTCATATAGAAAACTAGCTGAAAAATTACAAGTCTCAACGGCAACAATAATGAATAGAGTAAATAATCTCAATAGAAAAAAAAAAAAAAAATATTCTATTCTCACAGATTACGAAAAGCTCGGTTATGACATAGAAGTAATCATTGAAATGAGAATCTCAAAAGGAAAACTTATTGAAGTTGAAAGAAAAATAGCCACTCATCCAAACGTTGTCGCGGTTTATGATATAATGGGAGATTTCGATGCAGTTGTTCTTGCACGTTTCAAAAACAGGCGCTCAATGGATCAATTTATAAAGAAAATCCAGACGTACGACTTCGTTGAAAGAACATTCACCAAGTTTGTGCTGCATACAATTAAGGAAGAACCACTAAAGATTGAATAAAATAATTTCTTTCCTCTTTTTATCATTTTTTATCATTAAGTTGCATTCCTTAATCTTCCTGATTATTAAAAATAATCATTAAAAAAATCATTAAAAACTTATTTAAAAGATTTTTTACTTAAGACCCAGATTTTCCTATCAAACTTGCTGGAGCTGTATTTATAATTTATGGGTATTCCGAGATTGTATTCATCTAAAATCTTAAAACCTGTATTTAATATGATTTTGTTAAAATCCAGTTCTACTTTCTTATTATTTTTAGTTATAAAAACAGGAGTTATAAAAATTATTTTGCTAGTAATCTTAGTAAGTTCTTTAAATAATCTAAAGTAGAGACTCTCCAGATTATCAACTATTCTACTAGCCTGGTCTAGATTTAAATCCTTTTTTAGAAAAGGCCCTAGATAAGGTTCAGTAACAACTGCATCTACTTTTTTTATATAATTTGACAGGTTTTTATTATCTATATTATATAACTTCCAGGAGCTTTTAATATTATACTTTGATTCAAGCCATTTAAGATTTTCATTGCAGCCCTTAATCGCTTCTTTATCAACGTCGATACCAACAACGTTAATATTCTTTAGCAAAGCTTCCTGCAATATTGTTCCAACACCGCAAAAAGGATCCAGTAGTGTTTGCTCTGGCTTAACCTTACTTAGATTAATCAGAATATTTGCCAGTCTTAATGATATAACTCTCTTATTATCAAAATAAGGCCTGGTTTCATCCCTTTTAATATAATTCCTGGGATTAAAAACAGCCAAAGTATAAGCAAAGTAGTCTTTAAAGACGATTAACTCGAAGCCATTCTCAAGAAATTTATGTTTTACCACCTCACTAGGCATAAAATATTCATGGTTTCTTGGTCTTTTTAAAAAAGC
>CAYWWS010000028.1:0-811 GCA_964462105.1 Candidatus Woesearchaeota archaeon | reverse complement strand
AACACCATAATTTATTTTGTGATAATTTT
Organism: Candidatus Woesearchaeota archaeon; assembly: GCA_964462105.1. Lineage (GTDB taxonomy): Archaea > Nanobdellota > Nanobdellia > SCGC-AAA011-G17 > CAYRAU01 > CAYWWS01. The sequence goes on along the minus strand of CAYWWS010000028.1, from coordinate 782 downwards.
TTAATAAACTAGATGGGTCAAATCCTTTTGATTCAATTACCCTAGCTATTTTTACTATACCACCTAATTCATTTATAATTTTAGAAAAATCTAATTCTTCCATACTAACCAGTAAAACTTCATTAAAATCTTTAATTATTTTATGTCTAATATTATTAATATCTAGGTAAGAAAATAACTCAAGTTTGGATAAAACATTATCCCTCCCAAGAAAAAATAGATAATTTTGCATGTTTAATCTATATTCTCAAAGTTTATATGGTTTTTAGTAATATAATCCTGGGCTTTTTTTGTAAGTTCCCCGGTTGACAGGAATAATAAAGGCATCCTCTTTAACTGGCTTTGGCTGTGGGCAAGTATTAAATCCTTATCACTAATCTTGGATTTATCTAGCAATTTAGCAAAGAATTTTACATCACCAATATGACTCGGTACATTAATTACATACTCAACCTCTTTATCAAGCCTTATAATATTCTCCCCAAGAATCATAATACCTTTTTTAGTAAAGTAAGATTGCACATTGATTTGTTTTGCTTCTTTTGCTTTTCTTTTTTTAATCTTGGTTTCTTTAACAATCTTTTCCAATCTTTCCTCTTGTTTAACTGTTTGGGTAAATTGTTTAACAGGTTCTAGTCTAGGAGTTTCAGGTTTAGGAAGATCTATTTTTTGTTCAGAAATAGACTCTTGTACGGGCTCTTGTAAAAACTCCTGCTGTGGATTTAAAACATCTTTAATCAAAGGTTCAGCTTCTTCATCAGTAATTAAATGCCCTCTCCAGA
>CAYWWS010000027.1:352-6569 GCA_964462105.1 Candidatus Woesearchaeota archaeon | reverse complement strand
ACCATAATGATTATCTGGGAAGTCCTACAGTGATTACTGATGCTAGTGGAAATAAGGTTAGTGAGCAGAAGTATGATGTGTTTGGTTCTTCATTACTTCCAGAAGTATCCAGATTAGAATTTACTGGGAAGGAATTGGATGATGATACTAATCTTCATTACTTTAATGCAAGATATTATGATTCTTCTGTAGGAAGATTTACTAGTGCTGATACTGTTAAAGGGAAATTGACAAATCCACAATCATTGAATATTTATGTTTATACTCTTAATAATCCGTTGAAGTATGTTGATCCTAGTGGGAATCAGGCTAATTCGCCTCACGATAAAAGTTTTACTGAATCCGCAGAAGATGCGGCGCAATTATATGCTACAAGATATGCTACAAGTAAGAGCTTAGGAGAAAAAGCATTATACGGAACTGCAGGATTACTTGCTTCGTTGGCAACTCCAGATACATACAAGAAAACAGCTGATATATTGCTAGACACTATTTCTGATGTAAAAGTAGTACTTACAGGAAAGAATATTGAAGGGATGGAATTTGGGACAGGAACAAGAATCGCAGCAGTAGGTGCTATTGCAGCCCCTGGACTAAGTGTTACGAGGGCAAAAATAATATTATCTAGGTTAAAAGGGACATTAAACGTTGTAAATTATGCTATTGGTGTAAGACAAGCCACTAGAAATGAATTGCGGGCAGCAATTATAGCACAGGAAACTGTAAATGAAATAATGGTAGATTTATCAAGAAACTATGAAGCTACGTCAATAGGAACAATCAGTACAAGAACTGCAGAAGAATTAAAAAGTATAGAAAAGTTAATGCCTGAAGTAAGAAAATTTAGTGTCGCAGCTGCAAGGTTAAGGGTACTGGTAAAAAAGGAGTTAGATGATCCCTTAATTGGAAAATATTAACCACTAAAAATAATTAAATAGCTATTTTATAATCCGTTCAATTAATCTACAAGCCTGGCATACATCAGACATACAAGGCTCTCCACATCTAGAGCATAGCTTGATTTCTGATGCAACATTTTTATAATGTCCTTTTAATAAAGGCAATATTTTCAAGAATGACTGGATTACTCCATGTTTAGTCCCTGGAAATTTAGCTTCAAATTCATTAATCATGTCCCTAACATAACCTCTGTAAGATCTTACGCTGTTAGGGCATTCTGAAAAACTCGTTGTGAAACCTTTTAAATAAGCATAAATTGCCGTCTCTTTTTCTGTCAATAAATACAAAGGCTTAATCCTAGGAATAAAATTTTTATTTCTTCTAATACCTGTAATAGGGCCCAACCTTGCTGAAATTTCTATATTATTCTTAAACTGATTCATTAAGATGCTTTGGACTTCATCATCTAGGTTATGACCTGTTGCCAATTTATTGAAGCCCAACTTTCTAGCACATTTATTTAATAAATGCCTTCTTAAGACTCCGCAGATGGTACAAGGGTTCAATTTGAATTTTTTAATAATTTCATCTAAAGCATAGCCAAACTCTTTCTTATAAGAAAATGTATTTAATTTTATTTTATTGGCCTTGCAGAAATTTTTGGCATCAATGATTGTCTTGTCTCTATAACCTTTAATGCCTTCATCAATCAGTATAGCTTCTAGCTCAATGTTTCTAAACTTATTTTTGATAAGATTCATTAAATTTAATGTTGTTAAAGAATCCTTGCCACCAGAAACAGCAACAGCAATTCTGTCATTCTTTTCAACTAATCCATAATTCTTGATTGTCTTTAAAGCTTTTTTTTCAAAGTATTTAATAAAGCAATTTCTGCATAATTTTATTGAGCTATTTGTAAGCTGAATTACAGGCTTTGTTAAGCAGTATTTGCATGGCATGATCAATATTTAGAAGTTATATTTATAAAGATTTAGTTAAACGAACAAGTTGTATTTAATACAAATATTTCCAACTTTTGATTAACAAAGTAATTTCTAACATATTGTACAATAATGAGAAGCCATAATCAATCTGGATTAAAAATACAGCCAATAAGATGCCAATTATAGAACTAATCAATCCTATAATACCGCCGTATTTTCTGGCTTGCCATAAGCCTATTCCTGCAATAATCTCAAGTATAGATATAATTAGCGAAATTATCAAAAAGTATAATAGGAAAGTTGTTGCAATTATAATTTCTTCTTTATCAACACTTGGATTTTGTATTAAAGATATTAAACTAGAACCAGAAAACATTAAGATTAACAAACTTGCTAAGCTTACAATACCTCCAATCAAGAATAATATTGAGGATGCAGTTAAAATTACTGGTCTCTTTATAATTATTTTCCTCTTTTTAACCATAACAAAGGAATAATTTTTTAATATATAAATATAGCTACTAGTAAAAGGTTTTATAAGTATTAATACACTTACTAAATTATGAGAAATTATATAATGCTTGACATAGAAACAGTGCCGATAGAAATTAAAGACGAAGATGTTAAAACATATTTAATGGACAAGAAGATAAGCAAAGAATCAAGGAGTTTAAATCCAACTTACAGCAAAATAATTAATATCGGAATAAAACCCTTTGGTAAAGAAGCCAGATTATTCTCAGGTGAGGAAAGAAGTATATTGCAAGAATTTTGGGATTGCATAAAATCAGAAAATAATGTTATAATAATTACTCATAACGGCTATAATTTTGATATTCCATTTTTAATATTAAGATCCTGTGTGAATAAAATTAAGATTCCAATTAATATAAATATCAATAGATGGTCTATGATAAATTCGAATCATTTTGATACAATGATGTTCTTTTCCCATTATGGGACATTTGTCAATCCTAACTTAGAGATTCTTGGTAATTTGAATAACATCAAGCTAGATAATCTAAGAATAAATGGCTCAGATGTTGAAAGGCTATACAAAGAAGGAAGGCTTGATTTAATAGAAAAACATTGCAAACAAGATGTTGAATTGCTAGAAGAAGTATTCAAAAAGTTATGCCTAGATTACTTAGAGGCTAACCGCCAGAGATAACGCTTAACAATTTTATACTGTCATTTTTATCTAAATTTGCATTGTCTAAAATAATCTCATTATCTCTTACAGCAATTACAGTTTCAGGATTGATATTCAGCTTGTTAAATAAATCTCTTATGTTAGACGCATCTACTTCTTTAGTTTCATTAAACCGTTCAATGAATACCTTAACCATGGTTTAGCCAGGAAAAGTAGTTATTTAAAATTATCTAAGCAATTTCTTTCCTCTTGTAGCCGAAGTTAAACCTTTTCAGGAACTCCTCTTCTAATTCTGGTTTTATCTCTTTAAGCCAGAATCTTACATCTTCTGTGTAGCAATAACTGCAGATATCCATTGTCTTGCCGCATAAAATACAGGTTACACCATTTGTTGTTTCTTCATAGAATCTTGGAAGCTTTTTAACTAAGGTTTTATCCTTAGAAAAAAGCCAGTTCTTTATTTCTAACTATACGCACGACGGGCAAACCGGGTTCGTTACAACCTCATGGCAATATATGCAGTCTTGTCCCATTTTAATCACCTCAATATGAAAGATTAAACGGGCCTAATGACAACATTTAGTCTTTGATGTCACAAAAGGCCTATAGCTGATAATATCTAGCTTAAAGAATAAGTCTAATGTTTTAGCTAGATTAATTTCAAGCATATTAATAGAATAATTTAATCCTTTATATAATTTTTCATTATAAAGTATATACAGTATAAATTGATGGAATGTAACTAATTAACAATATTTTGCTGAGAACAGCTTTCACAATCTTGTCTTTTATTTACTTTTATTTTATTTATAACATTATCCCAGATATCAATTCTAATTAAATTTTCTTCATAATCTTTTTTTAATAATAACTTAACAGCTTGGGTTGCTTGAATAGCTGCAACAGTGCTTGCAATTGTATTTAATATTCCTACTTCACTACAACTTTCAAATCCGGAATCCTTGCTATAAATACAGTTCAAACATGGTCCTCCTGGAATAATGTTAAATATAGTGCCTTTAGTCATGATGGCTGCAGAATGAATCCAGGGAATCTTGTTCTTCAAGCAAAAATCATTTATTATGAATCTAGTTTTCATATTATCCAAGCAATCCAAGATTAAATCGCTTCTTAATAATTCAGTTTCATTCCCTGTTAAGAATATGTCATAAGCCTCTATTTTTATTTCAGAATTAATCATTTCTAGGTGGGTTTTAGCTGCTTCAACCTTGCTCTTGCCAATATCTTCTTCATCAAAAAGAATTTGTCTCTGCAGATTATGCTTTTCAACATAACCATTATCAATTAATCTTAAGTTAACACCAGCTCTAGCCAACAATGAAGCCACATTAGTGCCTAATGCGCCAATACCAACTATTGTTATTATCTTACTGGTTAATATTTTTTTTTTTTTTTCTCCTATTTCTCTTAATGCTATCTGTCTTATATATCTCATAATATTAAATTAATAAAACGTTTTTTAAACCGTTCTATTAAAAGTTAATACCCCACACTTAAGTTATATACTCATTTCCTCTAAAATATCCTCAAAACGAATGAAATCACACAAACAAATAAGGCTATTGGTGGTGGATATTGAGATAGATTTAGAATCATTAAAAGAGAAGTAATAAGAAAGCTAATATCTAACATTAGGGAAAGATTCAAGAGGTGATAGAAGATTTTAACGACATTGAATTTTATAGCTACTATAAAAAGTCTTATTTACCAATTATTTGTTTGAGCAAATTGAGTGCCCCTGCAGGGTTCAAATCCTCGTCTAAACCAGAGCTCAGCATAATCTGTTAGCGTAGTTTAGCTTGTTGGTACATCCTGCTCAGGCAATAAATAATAGTTTTATTATATAATAAACTTTTTGGTAGATATATTAATAATTTATTTTATTGCGTATTTAGTTATTTCTAAGCTACAAGCATGATATTTTTTGCAATGATTTTCACATCTTTTAGCTAATTCTTCTTCTTTATATTTAAGTCCGCAAATATTACATTTATAAATTTTCATTCTCTTTTTCTTAGTTTTTAAATATTTAAATTTTTAGCTATTATCGAGTTCATATAAAAAATATTTTAAACTACTTATTAAATATTTTCTTAGTAAGCCAAAAAATGATAAAAGGCAATAACATAAGTTGTATTACTGGAGTTAAACCCACATTTATAATTGGTATTATTGGCATAGCTGTTTTATAGGTCCACCCAAATGAAACATTTGTACTTATAATTTCTATTGCTGATGCTAATAAAAATCCTATGATTATAATTAAGGCATAGTCGCCCTTTTTTATTCTAAAAATCCATTTAAAATCTTTCTTTTGAAAGTAACCAATCCACTAAATACTAATGATAATTATTCCGTCAATAAAACTAGCACCTAATATTAAAGGAATAAATTGGTTTAATGGTAAATCAAATGGGGCATACAAGGGGCTGTGTAAAGTTTCCCAAATAAGGTGTATAAAGAAACTTAATACAAAAATATATAAATTTAATTTTAAAACGTAATTTTTCATTCTATTTATCTATTCACTTGTATCATCCTACACTAGCAAATCTTATTTTAATCCTCTTCTATTACTAAGGATCCGACATAATCACATTTCTTACAATGGTATTTACCAAACAGAGCACCCATATAAAGAGTAATGTTCGGGCTTTTACAAATAGGGCATCTCTTCATAAGTACTTGAAGTTAGCTATTATTAATAAAACTTTCAATTTTTTGTTCATCATAAGAGTCTAAAATTTCTATTTCTCTAAATCTAGTTAAAGCTATTTTAGCATCCATCCCTTTGAATGGGGCTACATAAACAAATTCTGGATATTTAACTGTAAATTCCTCTAATTTTGGTATTAAGCCTTCTTCACATTGGTAATCCATACAATTATAATTAATAATAACTCCAGGAGGTCCAGAGCCATCAGCATGTTCTAACATATGCTTTTGTATTGGTAAAGGCATAGGCTCTTTTAGCACATGAGAAGATGGGTTTTCTTCTATATGCCCGGCAATATCAATTGGAGGAAGCGTCTTACTATTTTGTGCCACAGTAATAATCCACCATATTAATAAGATCAATATCACAATAAATATAGCCCAATTTCTTATTTTTTTCTTAGTTTTTGAATTCAACGTCGGTTCTTTTATAGGTTCTTTATGTTTAGCAATATTATGGGATTCCAGAGCCAGCTTAGAATTA
>CAYWWS010000027.1:0-285 GCA_964462105.1 Candidatus Woesearchaeota archaeon | reverse complement strand
CTTTTTAAAACCTCCTAAAATCCATAAACCTAATATTAATAAAAATGTTCCGAATAATAGTAAAAGTGTATTAAATTTGATAAAGAATTGTGTTATATATAAAGCATAAGCGCCTGGTAACAATAAAGATAATATAGATAAACAAGCAGGGCATGCGGGTACTAAAAATGTAATAAAAGTTCCAAGTCCACCAGCTGTAGCACTAACGGTTTTATTCTTAATATTGCATACTTTTATTTTAAGATTATAGACTTGTAAAGATAAAAGCAACCCAAATAATATAGA
>CAYWWS010000026.1:0-6686 GCA_964462105.1 Candidatus Woesearchaeota archaeon | reverse complement strand
ATTTGCAGGAGCAGAGTATACTATAGGATCTGATGTTCTAATGCCTGATGGCAAACTAATACAGCAACCATCAACCCATTTAATGGGTCAAAGGTTTTCAAGAGCATTTAATGCTAAGTTCATAGATGAAAAAGGAAATGAAGAATATTTATGGACTACAGCTTATGGTCCAGCAATGTCTAGGATATTAGCATCTATAATTTCAATGCATGGCGATGATCAAGGATTAGTCTTGCCTTTTTGCATCTCTCCAATAAATCTAGTAATAGTCCCAATATATAACAAGGATAACAAAGATAAAATCTTAAAGTACGCTAAAGACATTGAGAAGAACTTAAAAGATTATAAAGTACATTTAGATAATAGAGAAAATTACAGCCCTGGCTGGAAATATAATGAATGGGAATTAAAAGGTGTTCCGTTTAGAGTAGAAATAGGAGAAAGAGAATTAAAAAACAAGAGATTAACCTTGTTTACGAGGGATAATAAAAAGAAAGAAAGTATTTCTGTAAAAGATTTAAAAAACCTGGGAAAGCTTGGAGAAAAATTCGATGAAAGGTTAAGGAAAAAAGCGGAATTATTTATGAATAGCAGGTTAATAAACTGCAAAACAAAAGATCAATTAAAAAATGCTTTGAAAGATGGTAAAGTTGCTAGAGTAAATTGGTGTAATACAAATGAAGATGGGGTTAAATGTGCAGAACAGGTTGAGAAATTATTTAATGCCGGAGTTAGAGGAACATTAGCAAATAAAAAAGAAAAAGCGCAAGGTAAATGCATAATGTGCAACAAAGATGCCAATGAAATTGTTTATATTGGCAGATCTTATTAAAATATCTTATTCCATAATCTAATATACCAAGGAACATTAAAGACTTCTATGTTCAATTCTTTTTCAATTTTATATTCAGCCCCATTCTGGTCTTTATAAGTAATAGTTAATCTATTGCTTTTATTGTAGAAGCTCTTGCCTTTTAGCTTTATCAAAAATTCCTCTAGTTTATCAAAGCTATCCTGATCGTAAAGCAATTCATCATTTAAAAATATTTTTAAGTCAAATATTTTGGCATCGCTTTTTAACGTAAAACCTAGATCATATTTGTCTTTGTAATTTAATTTATCTGAAATATTTAAATCCTCAATTTTTAATCCTGGATTTTCAAGCACGTTTAAATTAACATAAGAATATTTTAGGATACTGGGATTCTCGGCTTTTATTGCAATTTCATCATCCAAGCTTTGATTCAATAAAACAATAAAATCAACTATATTATCCTGATTGATTATTAAAGTCAGACGTTTACAATCACTTTTTAGACAAACATTCATATCTTGCAAGTCTTTATTACCATTATTTCTAATATCGCATGATATGACCATAGTTTCATATGTATAATAAAGATCTTTTTTTGGATTACAATTAAAGTACAAATCTGTCAAGATATTTCTCTCTTCGGACTTGGCTAATGCATCTATCTTATCTTGAGCTTTTTTTAATGTATAAACCTCAAAATCCTTGCTATAAGTTAATTCTATGTCTTGACTCTCTCCAAAATCATCTGTAACTTCTATTACAGATTCATAAGAATAGCCTTCCTCCAGATCCTTGGGTATTGGTATCAGTTTATAAGCCCGGGTTTTATCTTTAGGTTTCAATAGCACATCTATTTTATTGTCTTTTAATAAACTAGGACCCTTCACAATGTAAAATGTTGCAGCCAAGTAATAATCTGCTAAATTTTCTATCTCCAATTCTAAAGGAACATAACTTCCAGCCCCTACCTCGTTTTCTAGTAGATTAAGCTTGAAGTTAATAGGCAATTTTCTTTCTTCTTCGGAATTTAAAATATCAATAGTAAAGTTGAATTCATTAAAATCAATGTCCACGTCTTTATATTTCCAGGCGTAATTAACGCTTGGTGTATTGGCATCTATGCTATCCTGCATTTTGATGTGTGTTGAATCTACATAACCATATTGGCCATATGTCGGGTCAAATGAAATCCAGCCTTCTCCTGGAAAGTAGACTTCGGCCCAAGCGTGGCCGCCAAAGCCATTTATTACATTTGTGTAAGAAACGCCTGATACAAATCTTGCTTCTATGCCGAGTGATCTTACCATAGCAATAAACAATGCGGTTAATTCATCGCACACACCTCTTTTATTATCCAGGACCCACTTTGAATTTTGTGTTGCTTTTTCAGTTAGTGTGTCTAAACTGTAATTAATATTTTTATTAGTCCACAAAGCAATTTTGTAAACAGCTTCGTATAAATCCTTGCTATCCTTAACTATTTCGCCAGCCTTTGCTTTAATAGCAGGATCATCGGAATTAATAAATTTAGTTGGCTGCAGGTATACTGAATTAGTTTCTTTTGGAATACCTATCAAATTTCTTACCGGTTTAATATTAATCTTTGATTTAACTTTAAAGTCTGAGTTATAATTAAGTGAATCTGGGACAGGGTTTTGCCACTCATACAAAATGTAATTTTCTCTTTCAGCTAATTTAAATTCCTGACTAGAGTCAAAATTTTTAGAATAAATCTCAAGAAATTCGTTTTGTTTTGGGAAAAAACTTAAATTAGCAAGAATGTAATCTATTTCATAATTATTGTTCAATGGTTTAATGCTTGCATCCGAGAATAGTTTAATGTTCAGATTTATATTATTATAATCATTTAATGTTAAATTTCTGGCATTGACAAACGGCAGTAATATTATTAAAATAAATATAAACTTGATAAAACCATATTTCATATACTTCTTAAGTTAGAAATGAATCTATTAAAATCTTCCTTTTTTATATTGCCACCCATGGCATGCTCATGCCCGCCTATATTGCCTTGAACATCCTTCATTATCTTGCTAGAATTCTTAATAAGATTAATCCCTTTTTTATTATTTGTTCTTAAACTTATTTTATATGTATCGTCTTTATCTCGTGCAACAACCACTATCTTATCTCTATTTTTATATATCAGCTCATTAGACAACTCTGATGTGAAACTATTCTTACTAGAAGGATATGTAAATGCCAGTACCTTATCTGATTTTAGCTGAAGAGCCTTATCCAATAAATTTTGGTATTCTTTATCGTACTTCTCAATCCTTCTGTACAAGAAACGTGCTCTGGAAGTCTCTTTGTTAATTAATTCATACGGACCCCTTATCTTTGTTAATATTGAAACATTTTCTCTTACATCAGAGGTCTTGCCTTTTAGTAAAAAAGAAAACATCTTTATTAAATAGCCGTATTCTGTATTAAAAATTATATCACCTGGCTCTTTTACTTTTATTTTAACCAGGTCTGGATATTGTTTTTTAAATTTATTCAGCATATCAAGATGCCAATCTCCAATAACCCCTATCATAGCCAGCCATAAGTCTTGCTTTGTAATCTGATAACACCAATAACTTACTGGTCTGTCATCTTTACTGTTTAGTAATCTAGGATTAAAATAATGAACGCCTTGTTTATTTATTGGTGGATGATGATCAATCCAAATTATAGGCACATTAACATTCTCCACGAAATGATGGCTTATATCATGCTGGTCTAATACTAAAATCAGGTCTGGAGAGTGCTCGTCAACTTTTCTTAAAAAAGGTTCATGGCAATCTGGGGCATTTTTAATTGCAACGCCTTTACCCTTATCAAAATATTTTTTTAATAATAAATAACTGGATAATCCGTCCGGGTCATCATCAAAAAAGAATAATGGATTATCAGCCTTCTCTAATCTCGATTTTATCTCTTTTAAGGTTATCATTTTAATGCTAAAAACTAAACATTTATAATTATACCCATTAATATAAATTTATGCTAAAAGAGATAATAGCTGCTTTATTTATAATTTTGGCCTTAGTAACATTTGTGAAATTAAGTAGCTTAAGGTACAAAAGTAAAAGATTTGTAAGTCTAAAAGCTACTATAATTTTGTCATTGTTTTTCCCGCTGTTAATAATTATATTTTTCTTACTCGGATTTTTCATATTCTTGCTTATAGGATTTGTATTGTTAATAATATTTTTAATATTTATATTTGGAAGAAAAAAGGTTTATTTCTTTAGTCTTTAACCATCTCAATAAACTCTCTAGAATTAATAATCTTTATTCCTTTGAACTCTTTTAATTTCAGCAAATGTGGATCGCCAGTTATTATATAATCAGATTTACTATCTACAGCGCATCCAACAATCTTATTATCATCCGGGTCATCCTTAACAACATCCATTTTAGAAGTAGTTTTAATTACTTCAGCATATTCTAATATTAAGTCAGTCTGGTCTTTAATAAAGTCTTCATCTTCCTTAAAATCTCTTCTAAGAACCTTCTCTAATTCTTTAAGGATTTCGGTGGATGTGAAAACTTTAATCTTCTTGTCTAAAGCCAATCCTACTACCTTATGAGGATTTCCTTTCTTCCAGAAAACAGATGATACTAAAATATTAGTATCAAGAACAACCTTAATCAACCTTGATACCCCTACCTTCATGAATTATCTTAGCTACATCTTTTTCGCTTTTAATTCCTCTTTTTTTGGCAAATAAACTGCCTTTTTTAGTTAATCTTTCAAACTCTTTTTTAGGATCAGGTATATGCACTTTCTTCATTAAAACTAAATCTCCAGACCTAACTACGACAATTGGCGTTCCTTCATTTAGCTTCAATTCCTTTCTAATATCAGAAGGTATTACAACCTGTCCTTTTGATGTTACTTTTGTCAATTCCATTTTAAACCACTTGTAAGAAAGTAATAAATTCCAACATATAAACTTTTCTGTTTTCGACGCGGACTCTATAGGAATCAAACGCCCAACATTGCTCTTAATTCCTCGCTTGGTCTCCAAGGCGGATCAAAAACGACTTCTAGATTAACTTTTTTTACACCTTTTATTTTTCCTAGTTTCTCTTTAATCTGTTCCAATAATTGTGGACCATAAGGGCACATTGGGCTGGTAAATGTCATCTTTATGTTAATATCATTATTATTCATCCCAATATCATAAATTAAGCCTAGAGTATAAATGTCTATACCTATTTCAGGATCTTGAACTGATTTAAGAATTTTTATTACTTGATTTTTGTTTGCCATTTAAATGAAAAGTTATTCAAGATTTATAAAAGTTGTTAGTTAACAGCTCAATTAGTTCTTTCCTCTTTTACCATGGGCTGCTAAACTTGGTCTGTTCTTTTCATAACCAATGCCTTTTCCTCTTAAACCCCTAGATTTTCTAGCAGCACTTGTTAATCCGCGATAAACCCTTCCTTTGCTAGTAGCAAGCCATTCCATTCCCGGATACTTACTTACCAGTTCTCTGTCAACTAAAATAATTTCATACCAATAATATCTGCCGTCTTTAGCTAAATAATAAGAATTAAGGACTTCGCAATTAGGGTATTTTTTATTTGCCCTTTGTTCAGCAACCCATTGATAGTTCATACCAAGGATTTTAAGCCTTCTGTTATGCTTGCTTCTTCTACCAGCTTTTATTAAAGGTCTTTGTCTTCCACCACGTATAAGCTTGACTCTTGCAATAATATAACCTTGTTTTGCTTTATAACCCAGATTCCTGGCTCTATCAAGCCTTGTTGGCCTATCAACTCTAACAATAGAGTTAGTCCTGCGCCACTCAATTAGCCTTTGTTTGTAAAGCTGACCCAGATTTTCTTTAGGCTTTTTCCATAATTCCTGGATATGTTTATAAGCATTCATAAGAGTCAAAATAAAGCAAGTATTTTTAATACTTTCCTTCAAGCTACATAAACTTTATAAATATGAGCCTTCTACTTTACTATTACAAAATTAATACAGGGGGTTAAAAAATGGCTAATGTTTTAAGCAGCTTTCTTAAGATTGTAGGCGGTTTAGTAGTAATCTTAATAGCAGTATTAGTAGCTTATTATAACTTATGGGGCTGGAATTGGACTCAGGCTGTAATTGATTTAATACAAGGGTCAGTAATAATACTTGTTGTATTAATAGGGTTATTGCTTGTATTTTTAGGATTTACAAGTTTAAAAGAATAAAGCTATCTTTTCTTTTTCTTGACTTTAATCTTATTTATAACTTTCTTTGGCTTGTGTTTTTTGACATGAGTCTTTTTAACTTCCTTGACATTGATTTTTCTAGGTTTCTTAACTTTAATCTCTTCCTCTTCCTGAGGCAGTTCTTCCCATTTAACATTTAACTGGGCTTCTATCTTTTCTATCTCCTGCTTGATTCTAGAGATATCAGAAGAAGATTCCTTTTCCTGCATTATCTTGCCGCATTCCGTGCATCTGTATTGATTTTCAAGAGCTTCTTCTATGCTCATTCGTATAAATTGATGATCCGGGCAGATAAAAAAAGATCCTTCCTGCGTTTCCTCATTAAGCCTGGCTTTAAGCTCATGCAATCTTTTTCTTTTATTAGTCGTAACTAAGGTTCTAGCATGCTTAATATTAAATGTCCAATAATAAATATACCACCCTTTTTGCCTGTCTTTCTTTCTTGTTGAGTAAACTAAATTATGATTCATAAGCCTATAAAGCATATTTCTGATTTGGTTTACGCTAAGCTTTAATTCATCTGCTAAAATAAATTCGCTAATATTTTCTTTGTACATTAAATTCCTGACAAGCTCTATAGTATCTGGTCCGGCAAGATTAGAAACCAATTCTTCAATCAGCATATCAGTAA
>CAYWWS010000025.1:0-6758 GCA_964462105.1 Candidatus Woesearchaeota archaeon | reverse complement strand
GATGTAAGGAGAGTACAAAATATACTACAAAGCTGTGCAAGCATAAACAATAAGATAAATAAGAAGTTAATATATGACATTGTCTCATCAGCAGAGCCAAAAGAGGTAAAAGATATTCTGGAATTGGCAATTAATGGAAAATTCATAGATTCCAGATCTAAAATGCTTGATGTAATGTTAAAATATGGTCTATCTGGTTTGGATTTAATAAAGCAGATACAAAAGGAAATCTTAGTTTTAAACATAGACGAAAGGAAAAAAATGGAATTGATTGAAAGATGTGGGGAAGTTGAATTCAGAATCGTAGAGGGCAGCGACGATTTCTTACAGTTAGAATCTTTATTAGCCAGTCTAGTTAAAAATGCTTTTAGTAGATAAATATAAACCAAAAACATTAAAAGAAATATCAGGACAAGATGAATCCATATTAAAATTGAAAAATTTAGTTCTGAAAAAAGAACATTGTCTTTTATACGGGAGTAGCGGCAATGGCAAAACCTCAAGCGTTTATGCACTTGCTAACGAGTTAAACTATGAGTTGTTTGAGCTAAATGCATCGGATTACAGAACGAAAGAAGTTATAGAAAAAATTCTTGGAAGCGTTGTAATGCAAAGGAGTTTATTTAATAGAAATAAGCTAATATTGATAGATGAGCTTGATGGGATTGGCAGCGAAGACAGAGGTGGAATTCAAGCAATACAAGAAATACTAGACAAAAGTATTTTTCCAATAGTATTGATTGTTAATGATCCATGGGTTAGCAAGTTCAATGCATTGAGAAAAAAATGTGAACTGATAGAGTTTAAAAAACTAGGTAGTATTACAATTATTAATTACCTTAAAAAGATATGCATCCAAGAAAAAATAAAATATAATGAAGCTGATTTGAAAATTCTTGCTGATAAGGTTAAAGGCGATTTAAGGGCAGCTATAAATGACCTTCAAATATTAATCAGTAACAACCAAATTAGCAACGCCATGCTATTAGAGCCTAGAGAACCAAAAGAGGAAATAATGAATCTATTGAAATTTATATTAAAAGACAAAGATTTAAAACAGATTAACCAAGCTCTATTAAATACGAATGTGGATTTAGATGAATTAAATTTATGGCTAGATGAAAATCTGCCAAATGAGTATAACAATGATGAATTGGAAGAAGCTTACTATTTTTTATCAAAATCTAACATATTTAAAAGCAGAATTATTAAAAGACAATACTGGAGGTTCTTGGTTTACCAAAATCTATTGATGGCCTGTGGCGTTGCTTCATCTAAAAAAGAGTTGAAAAACAGATTTGTGAGTTATAAAAGAAACAGCAGACTGCTAAAGATTTGGATTAATAATGCAAAACAATCAAAAAGAAAAGTTGTCTCTGAAAACTTTTTGCCAAGTTTGCACATGTCAAATAAGAAATTTTTGAAAGAACTCCATTATATGAAGAATATTTTTTTAAATCCTGATATTTTAAATGCTTTAAATGTTAAAGAAGAGGAAAGTAAGTACTTAATAATATAAATCTTTATAAAAAAACTATTTTCTTTAAAGTTATGCATGTTAAAGAACTATACCCAAGGCAAGGCAAGATAGACATAGAAGTAGAAATTACTGATATTAGCGAACCAAGAAGTTTTGAGCGATTCGATAAAAAAGGCAGGGTTGCAACAGCTACTGTAAAGGATGAAACAGGCACAATCAAATTGACTTTATGGAACGATGAGATAGACAAGGTAAAAGTTGGTGATAAAATTAAAATAACAAACGGCTATTGCAGTGAATTTCAAGGGGAGAAGCAATTGACAGCCGGTAGATTTGGGAAACTAGAAGTTATTAAATAAATTTCATCTTATTTAGCTTATCTATTCTAGAGTTAACATCTGGATGCGTTGAAAGAAGATTTAGTAAAGCATTGGCTTTAAATGGATTTGCTATAAATAAACTACTAGCTGCCTCTGGACCAAAATGCAATGGTTTTAGTTTAACTGAATTATGTATTTTTTCCAGTGCACTTGCTAAAGGTCTTCCATTTCTAATTAATTTAGCACCAGTCTCGTCAGCTAAGTATTCTCTGCTTCTTGAAATTGCCATTTGAATAATTAAAGCAATTATAGGCGTTAATATTGCAAGCATTAATAATCCGACAACGTTTCCTGTACTGTTATTATCATCTTTATTCATTCCCCCAAAAATTGCTGCAAATTGTGCCATATGGGCCAAATAAGTTATTATACCTGCTATTGTAGCTGCAATAGTTGCAATTAAAACGTCCCTATTTTTAGCATGCGATAATTCATGGGCTAGAACACCTTTTAATTCATCTTTTGTTAATAATTTTAAAATTCCTTCTGTACAAGCTATCACATAATGATTAGGACTCCTGCCACTGCAAAAGGCATTGGCTTGCTCTGTAGGGATTATGTAAATCCCTTTTGGTTCTGGAATATTTGCTTCATTTGCCAATTCTTTAATCATAGAATGGAGCCATGGTAGTTCTAATTTTTTGATTTCCTTAGCTCTATACATCATCAATGCTATTTTATCAGATAAGAAATAGGTGATAATATTCATAAACAAAACAAATACTATCGCTACAGTTAAACCCGTTTTTCCAAAAAAGCTTCCTATAACTAACAAGATGCCAGTTAATATCCCCAGAAGTGCTACTGTTTTAATCTGATTAAGCATGCATAATAAAAACATTTATATCTTAAAAATCTTTTGTTATAAACAATGGCTTATAATATTATTATTGGTCGAGATGAAAAAGACTTAGAAAAATTTGGTGATAAGGGACTAGTCTTACTTGGGAAACAATATGTTAAGATGGGAGAGTTCACCTCTTTAAGCAACAATATTTATTTGGATGTTGCTCGTGCTCATGTAATTTTAGTCTCTGGCAAAAGGGGAAGCGGCAAGTCTTACAGTTTGGGAAGCATTGCAGAAAATATGGTTAATTTACCAGAAGAAGTTTCTAAAAATCTAGCTGTTTTAATTTTTGACACAATGGGTATATTTTGGAGCATGAAATACCCAAATGTAAAAGAGGAACAAACTCTGAAAGAATGGGATTTAAAACCGCAGGGGCTGAAAGTAAAAGTCTATGTTCCAAAAGGTTATTTTCAAGATTTTAGAGCCAAAAATATTCCAGTTGATTACTCATTTGCAATAAAGCCCTGCGAATTAAGTGCATTAGACTGGTGCTCTGTTTTCAATGTTGGCAATTTAGAGCCTATTGGAATACTAATATCTAGAGTAATCGACAACATGAAATGGAATTACGACATTGAAGAGATAATCAAAAATATTCAGGCCGATTCAACTTCCGAGCAGCTTGTTAAAGAAGCTGCTGGAAACTTATTTAAAATTGCTAATTCGTGGGGTTTATTCGATAAACAAGGGACTTTAGCCAAGGATCTTGTAAAAGGAAAACAGGTTTCTATATTAGATTTAAGTGTCTACAAAGACTGGAATATTAAATGCTTGGTAACAAGTTTAATCTCAAAAAAATTACTACAGGAAAGAATACTAGTAAGAAAACAAGAAGAAATAGAAAATATACATAATGAAGGTTATTACACAAATATTGAAGATGCCAAGGAAGAAATGCCATTAGTTTGGTTAATGATCGATGAAGCGCATGAATTTCTTCCTAAAGAAGGCAAGACTATTGCAACAGATGCATTAATAAGCTTGTTAAGAGAAGGTAGACAACCAGGTATTTCTTTAGTATTAGCAACTCAGCAGCCTGGAGAGATTCATAATGATGTTATAACACAAAGTGATGTTGTAATAAGCTTAAGGGTTACTGCCAGAAGGGATATTGAAGCATTAAATAACATAATGCAGACTTACTTGATAAATGATATCTTAAGTTATTTGAATAACCTGCCAAGAATCAAAGGCTCGGCCATAGTGTTAGATGACAACTCTGAAAGAATTTACTCTATTAAAGTAAAACCAAAAACGAGCTGGCATGGCGGTGAAACACCTAGTGCTGTAAAAATCAAAAGAGAACTGCTTGAAATTTAAATATACAAAGATCTTTGCAAATCAGATTAAATTTTGAAAACAATTCTAACTGTCTAAAGGGTCATCTTTACTAGATAAACGATCTATTAAACTTCTAGCATCTCTTGAAATTGTTTTATAATCATTATCAACAACTCCACCCCTATAAGATTGTAATGTATCTTTAGTTAATTGATAAGCTAAAGATGCGTCAAAAGGTAATCTTGCAAACAATTGAGGATTTTCAAATCCAAAACTTAAATCTCTGATTGTAGCACCTACTGAAGCTATTGCGCCTAATGCTTTAATTAATCTTGGATATGGACTGTTTTTTACAGCGTCAGAGTAATGTTGCGCGATATCTAACCCAGCATATATAAACGCGCTAGGATTACCCAAATTAAGTGGAGCAAAACCATTAGCTGCGTATATTAATGCCTTAACCGCTTGATAATTTTTGGCTAATTTCCTTAATCCTGTTTTAATTTTATCTTTTCTTGCCATTTTAACTCCTATCCATAATAACTTTGTTATCTCCTCTATTTTAAACTATTAATCATCACCTGCTGGCTCATCATCTTGCGGTTGAGGTTTATTAATCCAGTAATCTATAGCCTTTCCTGCTAAAAAAGCAATACCATAAAATAACCCTCTTTCTAAAAGATTTCCTAGATCCGCATTCATATGACTATCATTGCATGAAGTATTTCTAACGAAGTTTGCTAAATCAGGCCCGAGTGAAAGAGCGATTCCAACAGCACTTGCCGCAAATTTGTTAGCTAAACCTGCATACAAACTTGACCCTAAACCTATGTCAAGATACGGATTATCAACATTTGCGCATGATAAGTAATCTATTCCTATAAAAGGCATGCTTCCGATAAAGGGGCCTACTGCCTCAGGGGTTGTTTCTATGATTCTTTTTAAAAAGTCATTAACCATACCAAAATAGCAAAATTTATACTATTTAAACCTTTCTATTTTTAACTATTTTAAAGTAGTTACACCTTAAGGTCTAGGCAAATCCTATCAATAGAAGGCGAGAACTCCCCGCATTTAACAGCCCTTAGAACTTTAAAGTTTTTAGCTATTCTTTTAACCTTATTAATTGAATATTTTGGAAATTTGTCTTTTTTAGAGAAATCGTAAAAGTGAATTATCCCATTTTTCTTAATATATCTAAAAGCTAAAGGCAAGTAATTTTCAGCTGTTTTTGGCAAAGGCATGATAATTCTATCAAACTTCTTATTTATTTTAGGCAAAATAGTTTTAACATCACCTCTAAATAAAATAACCTTGCTAACCTTGTTTAATTTAATATTTTCTAAAGCATACCTATGAGCTTCTGGATTGATTTCAATACCAATTACTTCTTTTGGTTTGGCATTTTTAGTTATAACCAATGGAAAGGGAGCTATTCCAGAAAACATGGTTAATATGGATTCATTTTTCTTAACTTGATTTGCAATCCTTAACCTTTCATTGCTCCATCTTGGAGAGAAGTAACAAGTTTCTACATTTAAATTTAATAAAACACCTGATTCTTTATGAATAGTTTCTTTTGTTTTTTTTCCAGCAATTATCTTTATTTTTTTGGTCCTGTACCTCCCAGAATGTTTATCGATTTTCTTTGCTACTGTTTTAATGTTTTTATTCAATCTAATCAAAGTTTCTGCAATAACTTTTTCCTTTTTCTTCAACTCTTTTGGGAAACCCGAAAATATTGCAATGTTGCCTATTGTATCAAATGATCTTGGCAGTAATTCTAACTCATTTCTGGTTAATTTATTCTTTAATGCTTCTTTTAGCGTTGTCATCATAAAAACATTTATATATCTAGTTAATAAAATTATTTCTTATGTAAAAAGAGGCAATTTTAGTTTTTATACTTCTTATTATAATGCCTTTTGTTAATGCCCAGAATACATTTACCGAGATGCTGTCTTACGCCTTGGGTGTAAACACTCAAAATTCTTATTTGTTGCTTGCATTTGCAATTTGGGTTATTATATTTGCTTTATTATTTAAACTTGCTGGCAAGGTTTTTAGGGAGAGTAAGAATATTTCATTAGTAATTGCTTTAGTCATATCATTAATAGCTGTTAACTTTATGCCTACAGAGCTTTATACATTTCTAGCACAGTATATGGTCTTTTTAGTTGTTGTTGCGGTTATCATCTCGCCGTGGGTTTTAGTTGATTATTTCGGCCGAATACCTAAAAAATGGAGGCATTTTCTTTTAATAATAATTTATATTATCGGAATAGTTTTAATCAGAAAATTAAGCAATTATGCAACGATTAATAATTTACTGGATACAGAATTTCCTTTCTTGATATTTGGTGATGTAAGTTTTAGGACAATTACTTACACAGCTTTAATTCTAGCAAGCTTAATTTCTTTATATAATATGTTTAAAAAAACGCCTAAAGACATCGATGAGGAATTAGAAAATGAATTGAAGAGGGCTAAAATAAAGCAACTTAGAGAAGATGCTAAGAAAATAGCTGAAGAAAGAAGAAGATCGAGAAGTGAACAACGTGAAGAACAAGCAGCACAGCATGAAGAAAGACCTCATGAAGGAAGTAATCCAAAGAGTAATAGGGATTACGTTAGAAGCAAGTTTAATGCAGTTAGAAGAATTGGAATTAATAATCTGACAAATAAGCTAAGGAAACTGGAAGATGAGCTTAATGAAGGTTATAAAGAAGCTGGAAGGTTACACGGCGAAGCCACTAGGAAGGGCTGG
>CAYWWS010000024.1:0-6764 GCA_964462105.1 Candidatus Woesearchaeota archaeon | reverse complement strand
CAACCTTTATATAACCATCATAATTTTCTACCACTATTTCTTCTGCATAAACAACAGAGCTTAAACTAATTAATGATATTATAAAAATTGCAAATAATTTATTTATGTTAACTTTCATCTTTTATTATGTCCCTTTTTTTAATAAAATTATTTTCTTCTAAATAATCAAGAAGATTTTCAATTTTAGGAAACTCTATCCTTTTATCAATTAAAAGAATGGTATCTTCAGAGTAATATCTAGCATCATATTTTTTGATGGTTAGAAGATACGTCTCTTTTGGATATTTTTTTTCTAATATATCTGCTCTCCAAAAACAAAGTTCAATTTTATAAGTTATTTTATCTTCCTTTTCAATAAGATAAATATAAACCTCCTTCCCATTTGATAACCTCCCAATTAACTGATTAAAAGTGTATCTTTTACTCTTTTCAATGATTAAATTATTTTTTGATTTCTTCATTTTGCTAGATTATCTATAATTATTGTTACCTCATTTTTTGTTATTGGATGTTTAATATTAATATGGGGATTAGTTGCATGTAGATTATTTAAAGGCAGATTTTCATGACTGTAAATACGTCCATAATTGGGACTTTTAGGATCAAGATTTCTCCAAAATTGAATGCGATATTGTCCTGGTTTTAAATCTCCTTTTGGAATTCTTTGAAGAGGCTTTTCACCAATTGATTTAAGAGAATTATCAAAATCCGCTAGTAAAGCAAAAGCTTCATCATAGGACTTTACAATAACATTAGTCCGGCTTTCACCCTTCATTAAAACCTTAGAATTTCTAATGAAATTCGAATTCTTCTCAAAAACCTCTAGTACCCTATCTCCTCTTCTTAAATTATTAATGGATTTAGAAGCATCCTTAACGTCTTCGATTTTATCTATTCCTTTAACAGCTTTTCCACCATATTTAATACTTTTTCCGGCAATGCCAAAACCACCAACAATGGGAATTGCTACAAATATTGTATCTACTGCCAACCACAATGCATTTTCCACACTAGGGTCTTTAATCATACTATAAATAGACTCAACTAAACTCGCATAATCAAGAAAATCTAATGGACTGAAATAATATCCTGTTGGATCATTGTATTTATACGGATTATTTCTTACATAACTGTACCTATTCAAACTCTGTGGGTCATAAACATCCTGGATTACAGTATCTGGTTGTGTGAAATGACCTAAAGTAGGAGAATAATATCTCGCCCCGTAATAATACAAATCTGAATTATCTAATTCCTTTCCTGTAAATAAGAATCTATCATTGCCGCCTTCAAAAACTCCACCAAAAGGCAGGTAAGAAGTTTCTTCTATTTTATTACCAAAGGAATCGGTAATTAAAGTTGTGCTCCCAAGATGATCAGATTGGTAATAATAAGTTCCAGAAGAATCTTTTTTTGCAACTAAATTATCATTAGCATAATAATAAATTATATCCTGTCCATTTTCTCTGACTAAATTTCCATCAGGATAATAAGTTACTTTATTATTTAACCTATCTATTTTTTTAATCCTATTTCCAACATCATCATAAACATATTCCTCAATAATATTTCCATTTAAATCTTTAATCTTGACTAATTTGTTAAATTCATCATATTCATAGTTATATTTACCATCTTTGATTAGATTTCCATTAGCATCGTAATTTAGATCATAAGCAAAAGAAATAGGCATACTTAAGATTAAAAAAATGCTCAATATGGCAATAAACTTTTTAGGTATTGATGAATCTAAGATAAAATAATTAACCATTCTAGCCAGATAATCTAAAGCTATTTTACCCCCCAATTAACTAGTGTGAATGTAAGAATATTTAAGTATTTCTACCTATCAGTTAAAACTAATTAATTAGATATAATATAAAAAAAAGAAAAAAATTAATGCCTTAATAGATCTTTAATCTCATTTACTATGCTTTTGGATTCTACATTTAAAGATTTACCAAGACCTACACCAAGCGCTATTGCAATACCAACAGCAAATGCTGCTACCAAGATTAAGAATGTATTCTCTAATACTGATACATCAACGCCAATTTGCTTCAAGGCTATTATCAAAACAATAATACCCAATACAAGCTTAGTAATTCTGCTTAATATCCTTACACCCTTCATCTTTGTATGCTGCTCAACTTTTATGCCGACATAATGCACTAACATTACGCCGAATACTATCACGATAGCAGCCAATATTAGGTTTGGTAACCACAGAACAAATCTATTCAAGACATTTGACAATGCACCTAGGTTCAATAAGCCCACAGCTGTTTGTAAAAATATTATGAAAACATACCATTTAGTTATCTCACCAAATAACGCAGATAACACTGTATGTCCAACAGCTCTTGGTACATGTGCTTTTTGCCAATAATCATCCAGTCCGGCTTTTTCCAGAACTAATCTTACCAAATGCCCTATTCCAAGAGCAATAAAATAGCCAACAATTAATACTATAATTGCAGCTACAATTCCTGGAAGAACATTAACAAAACTAAACCATAAACTACCTAATGGATCTAGAATTAGAGATCTAGTAGTTAAAATTGCATCTAATGCCAAAACTTTCACCTCCCCTTTTAAAAATATTAAGTTAAAATTAATAACAGATTTTTCATTTATAAATGTTTCTATTTGTTTTATTAATTTTAAAATAGTTACAGATTCTTTTCAATGTGAATTAACGCCCTGATTTTTGCCAATCTCTCCTTTCCTGTTACCCCACATTTAATAATTGGGACTCTAAATGATGATGCTAGGTAAGAAATTGAATCATCTAACGTTTCCCCTGACCTATGCGACATTATTGGAATGATTTTATTTTTATTTGCAAAGTCTACAACCTTTTTTGTTTCTATTAAGCTACCAATCTGATTTGGTTTTACGATTATCCCATTAATATTACTCTTATTTTTCCTTAAGTATTTCATATTTGTGGCTGTTAAATCATCTCCGATGATTAACGCCTTTGTTTTTTTCTTTAAAATCCTGAATCCTTTGCCGTCATTTTCTTGCAATGGGTCTTCAATGTAATATAAATCATAATCTTTTATTAATTTAGCAATGAAATCTATTTGCTGCTTTCTTGTAAGCTTTTTCTTCTTTTCATATTTAGAAAAGTTATTATAACAATAATGATTATTTTTATAGAGGTTATTAGCAGCAATATCTAATCCGAGTTTAACATCAGCTTTAGTTTCTTTTCTGACTTTATCAGCAACTTTCTTCAATATTTCAAGAACTTCGATGTTGCTTAAATCAATCACCCAAGCATTTTCATCATTCTTTTCTTCTTTAAATTGCTTGTACCTTTTTAATTCCTGATGCATTAATTTATGTATAGCCAGGTTAATTGATGCACTCTTTAAGAAAGAATCTGCTTTTGTTAATACTAAAAATTCCTGGAAGTCTGTTGACTTTCCGTTAAAATGGGCTCCCCCGCCAATTACATTTCCAAGAGGCCTTGGAATACTTCTCGGCTTTAACAGATTAAATGCTTTTACAATTGCAAACCCAAGAGCAATAACAGAATTTCCACCTAGATTTTTAGTTAGCTTTTCAATTAATCTTAAATCTTCAAACTTTTTAATTTCAATGTTTTTTAATTTTTTAGCTAGAAATTTATTAATGTAAGAAACCTCTTGCTCAACTGCTTTTTTAAACGGTTTTACCTCTTTTTTGCTTGTGGATTTTCCAGAGGGAGCACTTGCCCTAAAATTATTAACAATAACTTGTATTGTTTCTTCACCTCTAGAATTAAGTATTGTTTTTGCTTTTACGTTCATTAAATCTAGAATCTATTTTTAGATATTTAAATTTATGCCTTATGAGGCATTGGTCTCTTAATTGTTATTGGTAGAATCCCTTTGTCGAATTCTATCTTGGCAATTTCAATGGGATTATAACGAATTTTCTCAAACATCTCTTTGTCAAATTTTAATAATAAAGGTGCGCCCATTGCTATCTGTAAAGATCTGGCGCCGATAATCCTTGCTTTCTCATACTTTGTATATTTCATGGTATGCTTAACTTAAAACTAATGTTTATAAAGCTTTCTCAATAACTTATTTCAAATACTTTCTTAGCTCTTTAGCATTCTTAAATGCGGTATCAATCATTTTCTCAATCTCTTCAATAGTCAAGCCTTTATCCCCGCCTTTTTGTAATGCGTGTATATTATCATTTTCAGTTGCAATGCTTAATCTTGCATTCATTGCTTTCTCTTCCTTGTCTGTTACATCTGTAATTATATAATTGTTTATTTTAGTCAATGTGCATGTAATCGGTGTTTTATTCAGCTGAAGTTTCTTTGTTGTAAATTCTCCATGAACAGCTTTATTGTTTTCATCAAGCTTAGGAAATTTAACTTGACTTAAAGCTGCTATTGAAGCCAGAGCAGCTGCATCTATTAAATTACCAGCATCATTTATTGTATAAATGTCAATAAAAACCATCCATACTTTCTCGCCTGGAACAATGCATAGTTTCTTGAAGTCAATAGCCTTGCTTTCTCTTATTCCCCTATCAACAATCCTGGCCAGCTCAGTAGCATTTCTTCCAGGAGGACCTGATTCAAAATCAGGGTTTGATAAAGGCAACAATTCTGCTGTTACTATAATAGTTCCTTCATCTGGAGAATCTGGATACGGCTCGCCGACATCCAATTTAGCACCAACCATTACCTCTGTTTCCCCAATAGTTACTTTTGCAGAGCCTTCAGCATTCTTGCTTATTCCATACTCAATAACAACCGGCTGCCTGTATTCATCTAGTTTTCTTCCGTCTAATCTCTTACTTTTTTCTAATAATGATAGTATGTAACTTTCATTCATTTTGCTCAGCTCCTTTAAAAGCTTCTTTTAATGCTTGCTTTTGTACTTTGTATATTTGCTCGCAGCCTTTTTTAGCAAGATTTAATGCTGTCATTAGTTCATCTTTTGTTATCTCTCCATCTAATTGCAATAGAGTTACTTCTCCATTCCTGGGACTGATAGCAACTGGGATATCAGTAGCCCCACCTTCAAAATCTTCTTCTTCCTTGTTTAAATCAATAACAATCTTGTCTCCAATCTTGCCAACAGATACAGCTGCAACTAAATCCTTCATTGGGATTCCAGCATGAGCCAAAGCCAGGGAAGCTGCACAAATTCCAGCGCATCTTGTGCCTGAATTTGCTTGAACTATCTCAATGAAAACATCTACAACAGTATTTGGAAATAATTCTAAATCCAATACCGGATTTAACGCTTGTTCAGTTACCAAGCTTATTTCAACGCTTCTTCTGCTTGGACCTGGTTTCTTTCTTTCAGGAACAGAAAAACTCATCATATCATAATTGCATCTTAAGATTCCGCGTTCAGGATTCTGCAAAAATTTCGGATATAATTCTCTTGGTCCATAAACAGCTGCAACTGCAATTGTATCTCCGATTTGGAACATTGCAGAGCCATCTGCTCTTTTAACAACTCCGATCTTTGACTTAATCTGGCGCATTTCATCTAATTTTCTATTGTCAAATCTTTTAGCATATTGTGTTGTTGTCATTTTTTCAACTCCTTGTCTAGAAATTCTTTAATCTTATCAGTTAAACCTTCAGTATGACTCTCTTGCTCAATCTTCATTATTGCCCTTGTAGCAACAATTTCCTTGTCAGAATCAACGCCATGAACCCAGATTCTGCCATTTTGACCAACTATAATCCTGCAATCAGTCGCGTCTTTAATCATTGTAATCATGCTGCCTTGCTTGCCAATAATTCTTGGAACTTTGCTCGGTGTTACTTCTATAATCTTGCCTTCTTTTAATTTTCTTAATCCAGGGCCTTTTGTTGTCAAATCAACAGCCTTGCTTCTTGTTACTTTAATTATTTTAGCAGCAATAATGTCGTTGTAGTCATAATACTGCGTTAAATCTGAATTTCTCTCAATGAATTCAGTTGCATCCCTGATTGATAGCATTGCTGTATAAGCACAACCAATGTCCAATAGCCAACCTGAAAAGGTCATATCAAATACCTTCCCAATAATAATGTCATTAACCTTAGGAACATACTTCCCAGTTAACGGGACTAATTTTACTAATCTGCCATTAAGGCTAACAACGCCTAGCTGATTAGCAATTATATCCTCATTATCTCTAAATGTTCCACCAGCTGGAATATAATCCATGCCTTTAGCCAGAATTTCTCCAGGAACAACAATTTCTCTGTCTTTTACTAATATTTCTCCCATTTTTCCTCCTAGAATGATTTAAGAATCTTTAAATCCACTTCTCCATGCGTTAATTGATTTAATCTGTCTGTTAATTCCATTTGCAAACCAGCTGGAATCTCCAAAACAGCTAATAAACTACCATCATTTTGCCATTCGTCTTTTGTAACCTTGCCGAATTGCTTTAATACCCCATAGGATGAACCGGCGAATTTAGCTGGAATCTTAACTGCAACCTCTCTTGTCTCATATTTTAAAGGCAGTATTGCTTTTATCTTGTTGGTAACATCCTGAACCTGGTTCTCAGCCCTCTTGAATTCATCAATATGAATCCTAGCTTCTTCTAATGCCAGCTCAATCCTTTTAATTGGATGAGGCAGGTTAGTTTTAGGATCAATGGCATTTCTATGGATTAAATTAATAATCTGTTTTTTCTTTTCCTCTCTTAATTTGTTTTTATATTCAGCTGTTAATTGAATACCGCCTTATTTGATAATTATTTAAGCAAATTTATTGATCTTGTCTGTCCTGACTATCCTT
>CAYWWS010000023.1:0-6884 GCA_964462105.1 Candidatus Woesearchaeota archaeon | reverse complement strand
AATTAACATTATCCCCGTGTTTAACATTATTTAAAACATTAAAAACATCGCAAGTTGTATCTACATTTATATCATTAATCTCAAGTAAGACGTCATCAATCTTCATCCCAGATAAAGCCAAAGTGGAATTCTCATTTATACTGGCAATCTGGACAGTATTAACATTAATAATACCAAATAGGATTACAGCGAGGATTACCCCTAATAATATGTTGGCAAAAGGTCCTGCTGCAAAAACTGATAATTGGGCAAGTTTTCCTTTTTTGTTTAGTTCTTTCTCATCAGGCTCCACAAAAGCAGCCGGGATAGGCCCTAGGAATGCAAAGCCGGAACTTTGAACCTTAATCTTATTAGCCCTTGCATATATCCCATGGAAAAATTCATGTATTGTAGCAACAACAAATATTGAAATTATCCAATACCAAAAGCTTAAAGCGGGTATACCAGGAACTATCTTAATTCCGGGAAGCAAAGGTGCTAAAGCAGGCGGTGCTTCTGGAACTAAAAACACAGTCAAAACACCCAGGACTAAAGAATATAATATAACAATCATACCAAGAAAACCGGTAATAATTTCAAGCAATCCAGTAGTCTTTAATAGCCCAGGACTAATGCTGGCAATTTTGTCCATTAATTTTAAGCCGAGTTTTGTCCTGTAAAGAAAAAATATTTTTCCCTGAACCTCAACATGTTTTCTTTTTTTTATTAAGAACAGGATAACTAAGATATAAAATATTATGGCTAGTATTAAATCAATGTTCATCTTTTGCTTTTAATAGGTCTGAATGCCCTGCTTCCGCAATTTCTGCAAACAATTTCCTTTCTCATTATTTTTTGAGGCTGGGCTCTTACTTTAGTCTTGCATCTCTTGCAGACAAATACATTGTGGAATAATCTTGCTATAGCTTCTGGAAATCTTGCCATTTTTATTTAATCTGCTTCATTATTTTTTGATTTGAAACAATCCAATATAAAACTTGAACTCCTTCTTTAATCTTGTCTTTTAATTCTTCTGGAACTTTCATCTCAAACGTCTCGTAACTTTCCAAGTCCATTACACTTGCCATGTCATCATGTATCGATAATACTTGAGCAGTTCCTTTTTCAATTATTGGAACTTCTACTTTATCGGAACTTGGCATAATCTTGATTATTTTCTGGCCATCAATCAGGCCAACGGCTTCTATCCTGCATTTGGCATGACCGTGCTTCCCTGTTTTGGATGTTTGAATGCCTTTAATAACGCAAGCAAAGTTATCAAAGAGAATATAAGAACCCTCTTTTAAGCTACCCGCGGTAGTTGTTTTTATTTCCATAAGAGAAAGAAAACGCAGTTAATTTATAAACATTATGATTATTTTCTTCTTTTAGCTTTAACTTTTTTCACTGGTTTCTCTTCTATTTTCTTTTTTCCGATGTCCTGCAATGCCCTTTCCAAGTAAGTTAGTTTTAAATTTAAATCAAAGACCTGCTTTGATAAGTTAGCAACTGCAATCCACAACTGGGCATTCCCGGGATTTTTAGCCTGTTTATAAGAATTAAATCTTGTAGCTTCTTTAATCTGAGTTTCCAGATGAGTCTTAATCATCGGGTCAACATTATCTCGCCAGGTTGTCATGCGATTAACAATATAACAATTTATATAAGTTTTTCCATTTTAGAGTGGTTAATTTACCCATAACAATCTTTAAATAACTTACATCAAAGCTAATCGTATGAAAATAAAACCGGGAGATTTTATAGAATTAGATTACGTAGCTAAAATAAAAGACACCGGAGTAGTTTTTGATTTAACTAACGAATCCAATGCAAAGGAGCTTAATCTTCATAATAAAAATATTAAATATAATCCCATTATAATTTGTGTCGGCAAAGGCGATGTTATTTCAGGTTTGGATGAATTCCTGGTTGGAAAAGAACCAGGAAGCTTCAAGCTTGAGCTGCAGCCGGAAAAAGCTTTTGGCAAAAAAAGAACAGATTTAATAAAATTAATTAATACAAATATATTAAGGCAACAAAAGATAGAGCCGATGCCTGGGCTAAAAATCAACATAGATGGATTATTTGGAAACATTGTAAGCGTAAGCGGCGGCAGAACTCTTATTGATTTTAATCATCCACTGGCTGGGAAAGCTGTAGTATACGAAATAACTATTAACAAGATTGTTACAGATCTAAATGAAAAGGTTTCTGGAATTCTCAAGCTATATCTAACTAAAAATCCTGAATTTGAATTGAAAGATGATGAATTAACTATTAAGATTAAGAAACTTCATGATAATTTCAAGAAGGCACTGGAAGAGATGGTAAAGCAAAGGCTTCCAGAAATCAAGAGAATAACCTTCCAAGAAACAACTACTGGAGAATAAATAAATTTAAATAAAAGAGTAGTAATTTAAAAGTAATTTAAAGCTTAGAGGTGGGTTAATGGAGTCTATAATCTTTAATGCAACGCAGAAAAAGGGCAATCCTATAAAAGGGGGAACCAGGACTTCTAATCCTTTGGATGAGGAACTAGAACAGCTGGTCTTGAAGCAAAAGGCAAGGATTAAGGTTGTAGGCTGTGGTGGTGGAGGCGGAAATACCATCAATAGAATGAGTGAGGTGGGAATTTCAGGTGTTGAGACAATAGCTGTTAATACAGATGCCCAAGATTTGTTATATACAGATGCCACTACTAAAATCTTAATAGGTAAGCAATTAACCCAGGGTCTAGGTGCTGGCTCTATCCCAAAGATTGGGGAAGATGCTGCACGCGAGAATGAGCAAGATATAAAACAAAAATTACAAGGCTCTGATTTGATATTCATAACATGCGGTCTAGGTGGGGGAACAGGCACAGGGGCAGCCCCTGTTGTTGCTGATATAGCCAAAAAATTAGGCTGCTTGACAGTAGCTGTAGTTACAGTCCCATTTGCAATGGAAGGCCAAAGAAGATATGAAAATGCCATGATTGGCTTAGAAAAATTAGAGAATACTGTTGATACCTTAATTGTCATTCCAAACGATAAATTGCTTGAATTAGCTCCTGACTTGCCATTACATACTGCATTTAAGGTAGCAGATGAGATCTTGACAAATGCTGTAAAAGGCATTGCAGAGCTAGTTACAAAAGCGGGTCTTGTCAATCTGGATTTTGCTGATATCAAAGCTGTAATGGAGAAAGGCGGAGTAGCAATGATTGGTGTTGGTGAAAGCGACACTGAAAACAGGGCTGTGGAATCTGTTGAAAAAGCTATAAGCAACCCATTGTTAGATGTTAATATTACAGGTGCTAACGGAGCTTTAATTAATGTTGCTGGCGGTAATGACATGACATTAGAAGAAGCCAAGAAAGTAGTTGAAACAATTTCTAATAAACTGGATGAAGACGCTAGAATTATTTGGGGTGCTCAAATCTCAGAGGATTTGGAAAATACAATCAGGGTTTTATTAATCATTACAGGAGTAACAAGCCCGCAGATATTTGGTCCAAAGAAAGGCGTATCTGCTAAAAAGAAAAAAGAGATAGAAACTGAATTAGGTATTGAATTTGTAGATTAAATGCCAAAAAAATATTCAAAAAGTCAGGTTGATGAAATAGCAGAATTCTTATTATTACAGGATAGATTGCCAAGAGAGATAAAGAAAAATAGAAGGCTTTTAACAAGAAGTTCAGCACCAGAGGAACAAACAAGATATCCAAATGGTATAGCTTTTTCTTTAGAAAGAATAGAACATGTTAAAGTAAGCTGGGCAAGATCGGGGGAAATCTGGTCGGATAGGAATAGATGCAAAGGTCTTGTACCAATCAGTGATGGTGCTGTACCACCATATGCCGTCGTACTAACACAAAGTTATATAAGGCTTGTAAACTTAAGCAGGCAATATCCTGAATTCATTAGGATGCCTAATTGTTTTGATGCACATTATGAAAGAGCAACTCGTGCATTAATTGGCTTGCACATGGAAGACTTACCAAAAGAGTTGACCTTAGATACCTTGGTTTATAATCCGCTTATGTATCCGGAAGAAGCAGAAGCATAAATTATTTTACCTAGACAGAAGCACCAAGAAGTTTTCCTATTAAGAATCCAATCCCTGCTGCTGCCATCCCAATTATTGCCAATTGAATTCCTTTTTTAATCCAATGTCCAACAGTAAGTTTTCCTTCAATTGCTCCTGTTATGAATAAAGCGAGTGTTGAGACAATTAAACTTCCTATAATTGCCGATTTTATTGAAAGGAAGAAGAAAGTAATCAATGGAATTATTGAGCCAATTATCGCAGCTAATCCTACAACTACTGCACTTTTAACAGGATGAATAAAATGGTCAGAAAGTTCTAGTTCTTCTTTCATCATTATGTTTAACCACATCTTTTTGTTTTTTATTATAGCATTAATTATATTACTTAGCAACTTTCCGCGAAAACCTTTCTTATAATAAATATCATAAATTTCTTTTCTCTCTAAGTCAGGAAGGGTTTTTATTTCATACAACTCTTTTTGCTTCTGGCTTTCATAATAATCCTCTTCTGCTTTTGCTGATGTATATGCTACTGCTGCCATTGAAAAAGATTCTGCAAAAGCAGCTGCCAATCCAGCGATGATAACAAGCTTGGCATCTGATGTTGCAACAGCTATTCCTAAAATAACTCCCAGAACGTTAACAAGACCATCTTGGCCTCCAAGAATAAATTCTCTAAATAAAGCTCCTACCCCTGAATGCTGTTCAGGATGCTTTTTTCTAACCCCTTTTAAACTTTTTCTCACACCCTAATAATCCTCAAGGGGTATAAAAACTTATCTTTAGGGCGTAAACAAATCAGTCATAACATTTATAAATCAATATATATCTTTTCAAATATGCAAATCATAGACAGGTTAAAGACATTTGCTATTGAATGCAAAAGAGTCTTTACTATAACAAAAAAACCTAGCAAGGAAGAATTTAAGATAATAGTTAAAGCATCTGGAATCGGAATGCTGGTAATCGGCTTGCTCGGGTTTATAATCCAGGTAGTCTTTCAATTATTAAAATGATATATACATTAAGAACAACTGCAAACAGGGAAGACCAAGTATTAGAGTTTATCAGCATGAATGCTCAAAAAAAAGGCATTGAAATTTATAGCATTATACATCCGCATGGAATGAGAAGCTATATATTTGTCGAAGCCAGGAGCAAAGATGATGTAGAAGCTGCTTACAAAGGAGTTCCTTATGCAAAAGGAATACTACCAAAGACAATTGAATACAAAGAGATTGAGCATATGCTAGAACAAACAAAATTACAGGCTAATATTGAAGTTAAAGACATTGTTGAGATTATTTCAGGGCCATTCAAAAGAGAAAAGGCTAGAATAATAAAAATAGACCAGGCAAAAGAGGAAGTTGTAGTTGAATTACTGGAAGCAGCTGTTTCAATACCAATAACTGTAAAATTAGATTCTGTCAAGGTTATAAGAAGGGACAAGCAAGAAGAAAATGAGTAAAGAAACTGTTGATATGATGATAGAAGGCGGGAAAGCTGTAGCTAATGCTACAGTCGGCCAGAAACTAGGTCCATTAAGAGTTAATATTCAGGATATTCTTAAGCAGATTAATGAAAGAACATCTGCATTAAAAGGCATGAAGGTTCCTGTAAAGATTATAGTTGACAAAGATACCAGAGAAGTTAATTTAAGCATTGGTACACCTCCTGCTTCTGAATTAATTAAAAGTGAATTAAAATTAGAAAAAGGGTCCGGCAAACCAGACAAGGAAAAGATTGCTAATATTGCAATAGAGCAGGTAATCAAGATTGCAAAGATGAAGCAGGAATCGTTAATGGCTAAAAGCCTAAAATCTGCGGTTAAAACAATCATTGGCTCCTGTAATGCTCTTGGTATTTTAATAGAGGGAAAATCATCAAAGGAAATAAGCAAAGACATTGATTCAGGTTTATATGACAAAGAAATAAATGATGCTAAAACAGAAATTACCGAGGAAAAAAAGGAAAGACTAAAGAAGCAATTAGACGCTGTAAGAGAAGAAATAACTAAATTGCTGGCAAAGCAAGCTGCTGAAGAAGAGAAACTAAAAGAGAAAGAAAAGGTCAAGGAAGAGAAAGTTGTAGAGGCTGTTGAGGAAGTCAAGGAAGAGAAAGGCAAGGAAGTCAAAGGAAAAGAGGTCAAGGAAGAGAAGAAAGTAGAAGCAACGGCTGAAAAGAAAGAAATTAAGAAAGAAGAGAAAAAAGAATTTAAGAAAAAATAATTCTTATAAATTTAACCAGCAATAACTTTATAAAGAAAATTGGATGGTTAAAATAAGAGGCTGGAGTTGCTCAGTACGGGACTTTAAAGGCGTAAAGCTGTGGGCCAACTTGGTTATGCTACGAGGTTTGGGACCTCGTGATCCAGGTTCAAATCCTGGCAGCCCCATTCGAAACTTTTTTAAAAGCAATTAAAAACTAAGAAACATGGGTAAAACAAAGAAAGTCGGTTCAGCAGGAAGATTTGGTGCCAGATATGGTAGTACAATAAGAAAAAAAGTAATTGCCATAGAAGAGAAACAAAAAGAACCGCAAGTATGTCCTTATTGCAAGAAACCTAGTGCAAAAAGATTAGCTTCCGGAATATGGAACTGCGGGAAATGCAATACAAAATTCACTGGAAAAGCTTATACCGTGGGGTGATATCATGACAATATACAAATGCTTTGATTGTGATAAAATAATTAAACATGAACTAGTTAAGAAAAGGGTTAGATGCCCTTATTGCGGCAGCAAAGTTTTATTTAAACCAAGAACTGTTAGCACTAAAGTAAAAGCTGTATAAAAATGGACAAAGAAACTCAAGAACAAGTTCAACAATTACAATTATTAGAACAAAATTTACAGGCTTTGCTAGTTCAAAAACAAACA
>CAYWWS010000022.1:7042-7365 GCA_964462105.1 Candidatus Woesearchaeota archaeon | reverse complement strand
CTACCTTGAAAACAGATGACTCCATGTCCCTGTCCCTTACACCAGAATACCACATCTTGCTGGCAAGAAAGGCTCTAGAAGTTAAGCCAATGTGAGTAGTCATTCTAGCATCCCTAACAGGCCTGTGGCTTAAACGCAGTATCTCTATCATATTTTTATGATATATTAAATATATAAAAAGGTATTTAAATCCTTATTAAAATTACTAGTTCATGCATCTAGAAAAGATTTACGATAAACATTATAAGAAGTTAGTTTTAATACCTCTAGCCCTTTTTATTGCTGCTATTATAATATTAAGTATTTCTCAAGCTACTAAAGGC
>CAYWWS010000022.1:0-7032 GCA_964462105.1 Candidatus Woesearchaeota archaeon | reverse complement strand
CAGCATTGTCAGCCTGGATGTTAATCTAAAAGGTGGTTTAGAGGCTAATATTAACAAAGAAGTCAATTTCAATGAACTAAGGGATCATATAAATAATAACTTTGAAGATGTTTCTGTAAGAGAATTAAAAGATCCTATTACAGGCAAAACAAATGGTATAAATATCAAGGTAGCGGATGCGAATGAAGAGCAATTAAGAGATGTTCTTGCTAAGAAAATAAACATTAATTT
Organism: Candidatus Woesearchaeota archaeon; assembly: GCA_964462105.1. Taxonomy (GTDB): domain Archaea; phylum Nanobdellota; class Nanobdellia; order SCGC-AAA011-G17; family CAYRAU01; genus CAYWWS01. The sequence goes on along the minus strand of CAYWWS010000022.1, from coordinate 6,801 downwards.
TGATAATCCCAATGAGTATAGTGTTGGTTTTACAGAAGGTGATTTTGCTGCCAATACTTATAAAAGCCTAATCTATGTTTTAATAATAGGCTTTATTTTAATGGGTTTGGTTGTATTCATCTCATTTAGAACATTCATACCAAGTATAGCTGTTATCTCAGCGGCATTAATGGACGTTATAATAACATTAGCAATAATAAGCCTAACAGGGATCAAACTTGCTGAAGGGGGCATAGTTGCCTTATTATTAATAATTGCTTACAGCATTGATACAGATATTTTACTAACAACTAGAATGTTAAAACGCAAACAAGATAATATGTACATAAGAATGGAAAGCTCTATTAAGACGGGTTTGACAATGACAGCAACAACAGTATTTGCATTATTAACAGCTTACTTTGTTGTGTTTAATCCTGTGCTAAAGCAGATATTCCTTATTATCATAATAGCATTAATAATTGATGTCTTTACAACTTATTTGTCAAACGGCAGTATTTTAGTCTGGGATATGAAAAAGAAGAATCTAACATGAAACTAATAAAAATACTAAAAAGACCAATAGTAATTATATGGCTAGTTTTTATTATAGCAAGCTTAATAATTATAAATCAAACATTTAATACAGAAGGTGTTTCTATTAAAAGTGTTGAGCAGGACAGCTCTGCTTATAACGCTGGAATAAGGGTTGACAAAGAGATAAATCCCAGAAACAGAGAGATAATCAAATGTGTTAATATCCAAAGTACTAAAGATCTTGATGATTATCATAAAATTGTTAATAGCATTGAAAATGAAACAGCATTTACTATTAGGACTAATGAAAGGGAATACACTCTGCTAAAAAATGACAATATTGGATTAAGTGTTGATAAAACTGCTTCCAATAATCTAAGATTAGGCCTTGATTTGCAGGGTGGTACAAGAGTTCTATTAAAACCAAAAGAAAAAGTTGATGAAGACACCATGCAACAGCTAGTAGATATTACAGATAATAGATTAAATGCTTTTGGTGTGGGAGATGTTAGTGTAAGGTCCACTAATGACTTGTTTACCGATAATCAATTTATAGTTGTTGAGGTTGCCGGTGCTACAAAAGAGGATGTTCAGGAAAAGGTAAAACAGCAGGGAAAGTTTGAAGCTAAAATAGGGGATGATTTAGTCTTTACTGGAGAGAAAAGTGATATTATTAATGTATGCAGAAACGATGGAACATGCGCTTATGTAAGAAATTGCGGTAAAACTCCAAGCAATGATTATAGTTGTAAATTTGAGTTCTCAGTTGTCCTAAGCGAGGAAGCTGCTAAAAGACAGGCAGAATTAACTAAAAATTTGGATATAAATGGTACAAGCGGTTTAAGCAAGACATTAGATTTATACTTAGATGGAAAATTCATTGATAGTTTAAGTATAGCCCCTGACTTAAAGGGAAGACCAGCAACTCAGGTTTCTATTTCTGGCCCTGGAAAAGGCTCAACTAAAAAAGAAGCTGAAGAGAATGCAATTGCAGGCATGCATGAATTGCAAACAGTTTTAGTTACAGGAAGCCTGCCTGTTGAATTAAATATAGAAAGGCTGGATTATATAAGCCCAATTGTCGGGAGTGAGGTATTAAACAATGCTATCAAAGCCGGATTAATTGCTTTAGTGGTTGTTGCTTTAATTGTATTTTTGCGTTATAAAAAGTTTAAAATCTCCGTACCAATGATGATAATTGCAGCAAGTGAAATCTTAATTACGCTAGGTATAGCTGCATTGTTAAAGTGGGATTTGGATTTAGCTGCAATTGCAGGTATTATCGCTGCCGTTGGTACAGGTGTTGATGATCAAATTGTTATAGCTGATGAAACATCGAAAGGGGAAGGTAACTACAACTGGAAAGAAAGACTGAAAAGAGCATTTTCAATAATTATGTTGGCATACATAACAACTGTCGCTGTAATGATAACTTTGTTCTGGGCTGGTGCTGGCTTGTTTAAAGGATTTGCATTTACAACTATTGTAGGCGTTACTATTGGCGTATTTATAACAAGGCCTGCATTCGGCGCTATTGTAGAAGAGCTAACAAAAGAAAGTTAGGTTAATTTATGTTATGTAACATGCGAAGTAGGTTCAAGCATAGTAAGAAAGTTTGGGATGGCAAACAATTAAGTTTATAAATAATAATGATATTAAGTAGTTTATGAGATCATTTACTGCTATTATAAAGAAAGGAGAAAAGCAATTTGTTGCATTATGTCCTGAACTAGATGTTGTTAGTCAGGGATATACAGTTGAAGAATCATTGAAAAATTTGAAAGAAGCTGTTGAACTATATATTGAAGAAATGGGCGTGCCAGAAGAAGTTTCTTCAGGTGATACAATTGTAGTCAATTTTGAGGTTAAATATAATTCCAAAGCTGCCCAGACTGTCCGGTAAAGAAGTTATCAAAGCTCTTTCTAAGACTGGATTTGAAGTTGCTAGGCAAAAAGGCAGCCATGTAATTATGAAAAAGAAAAGTTCCGAGGGTGAAATTGCTACTGTGGTTCCCAACCATAAGGAAGTGGATAAAGGAACTTTAATCGAAATTATTAGACAAGCAAGACTGACAAAAGAAGAATTTATTAATCTTTTATAAGCCATCCCAAATTATGCCTAATCTATGTTAAATAAAAACTTCGAGGAAGCAATTAAGATTATTTTTAAGAAATTAAATTCAAATAAAATTAAATGGGCTCTAATCGGAAGTACAAATATGGCAATTCAGGGAATGAACGTTCAGCCTCATGATCTAGATCTTGTTGTTCAATTAAAAGACTTAAATAAAATGAGAGAAATCTTCTCAGAATATAATGCTTCTGCTATAAAAGAATTGAAACCTTTAACAGATGAGCCAGGCTGGGAAGTAAAAATAAAGATTAAGAATGTTGAAGTTCAAATCTTGGGAGAAAGAGATACAAGTGAGTATGTTAGCAAATTATTGGCAAATAAATTAACAAAAATTAAGTTGGAAGGCATCGAAGTTCCTTGTTTTACATTAGATGCTGAAGCACAAACTTATGCAGAGACTAAGCGTGAGCATAAAGCTAATTTAATTCGAGAATTCTTAAGCGCTAGGGACAGGATTTGAACCTGCATATCCGTAAGGAAACCAGTTTTCGAGACTGGCGAGCAGCCAAATTGCTCAACCCTAGCATAGAATAAATTACTACAAGAGTTTTTATTATTTACTAAATCTATCTTATAATTATAGGATTATTTTCTTTTAAGAAATCCAGAGCATAATCAAGTTTACTATTGCTTTCTGAGTATATTGTGAATAATGCATCATCTTTCTTAACATAAGTATTAACACGAACATTAAGGTAAACACCAGCTCCCTTGTCATTAGGCGAGCCTGCAATTCTTGCCAGCTTTGCAAATATTTTATTGCTAAGGTAATTAACTTTTCCTGATTTCCAGGCTTTTATTGATTTTGTATAAGTTCCAAGCTTAATGTCATTAATTTTTATGTTAGGATTTCCATTTTGCTCCTTAATTATTTCCATTAATTTCTTATAAGCTAATCCTGATTCTAAAGAGTACATTATCTTTTTTTTAGCATCTTTAACATTAATCATCTCCAATAAAGCTGTGGCTAATTTTACTGCTTTGTCTCTTAAATCATTAGGACCGTTATTTTTCAAAACATTCAGAACATCTCGTGCTTCCAAGGCAGGACCAATTCCATTGCCGACAGGCTGCGAACCGTCTGTAATAATGACTTTAACTTTAATTCCCAGCCTTTTGCCAACTGCATAAAACTCTTTTTTTAGATTTAGAGCTTCTTTCATCGACTTTATCTTGGCTTCATTGCCAATCGGGAAATCAATTACTAAATGCGTTGTTTTGACAGCTGCTTTTTTCGCCATTATAGAAGCAATCATCATTCCCCTAGGGTCCAAGCTTAAAGGATACCTAACTCTAATCAGATGATCATCTGCTGAAGCCAGATTAAATCCTCCCCCCCAGACCATGCAACCGTTAGTCTTTCTAATTATTGATTTAATCTTGGTTACAGGAAAAGAAACACTGGCAAGTACCTCCATTGTATCCGATGTTCCTGTTGCAGAGCTTATTGCCCTAGAACTTGTTTTTGGTATAGTATAGCCAAGGCTGGCAATTATCGGAACAATAATCATGCTTGTCCTGTTGCCTGGAACGCCACCAATTGAATGCTTATCAAGAATTAATTTCTTGTTTAATCTTAAAGACTCGCCATTCTGGATTATAGCTTTTGTTAAATAAATTATCTCATCCAGGTTTAAGCCATAGGTGTAACATGCAGAAACAAAGTATGTTAATTCAACTTCGGATAGATTATTATTTATAACATCCCCTACAATCTTAATAAATTCTTTTTTTGTTAATTTCTTGCCTTGCAATTTCTTTTTAATATAATTAACAGAATCAATTGGATTGCTTAATTTTACACTCACTAAATCATTGCCCTTACAATTTAACTCTTTTAAAATCTCTTCAAACAAACCGAGCTGTCCTGGTTTGACTGTTTTATTAGTATCAGAAACGTCAATTATCGCATTTACATTTTTCTTATTATGGCTTATCAATATCCTATCAGCAGCGTGCAAGTCATATTTCACAGCATCTTGTTTATTAAGAACAGCTACTAATGCTCCGCCGGATTCCAAACCAATATCTTTTACTCTAAGCTTCATTTTTACCAAAATATACTTTTGCTAATGAAAGGAACAATGCAAGAACCAAAGGCCCTATAAACAAGCCAATTAATCCGAATAAGCTTAAGCCGCCTATTATCCCAAGCAAGATTATAGCTGGATGTAAATCTGTTTTTCTACCAATTAATTTTGGCTTTATTATATTATCTAAAGTGCTTACTAGTAATAATCCATAAATAAACAAACTAGCAGCTAAAACCGGGTTTCCACTCAAATACAGGTAAACTGATGCAGGCAACCAGATTACTGCAGGCCCGACATACGGGATCATTGCAGCTATAAACATGATAAAGCCCCATAGGAACGGATTAGGTACTTTAAATATTATCAAGCCCAGGGTTCCGATCACTGCTTGAATAATTGCTGTTAGAACATGGCCATGGACAGTTGCACTGGAAATCTGTATAAAGTTCTTTTTTAAAATAACTTGAACCTTTTTTGGCAGATGATTTAATATGTTTTCTATAAGTTTAGGCCCGGCTCTAAACAGGTAAAATGATAAAAATAATATTATGAATAATTCCAAGATTTTTTTGGGCACAGATATTATAAACTGGGTTATAACCTCTAATGAGAAAGTTGTTACATTTTCTATGGCTTTATTTATGTAAGGTGCTACATTAACATTGTAATTTGCTAAAAGATTTATTAAATCAGACGTTCTGATATAACTATAAATGTCAAATGACTCGCGCAGCATTATAGAAACAATCAGATAAACAGGGATTAATACCACCAAAGCTATTAGAATAGTCATTATAGAAGATGTTAAAGTTTCATTTTTAATGTATTTATTAAGCCTTTTATAAATCGGATACAACAAATATGTTAAAAACAAGGCCCATAATATGGCAATAAAGTATGGTTTCAATAAGAAAAAGGTTAATATTATTATAACTATAAAAAGTATAGGAACTAGGTATTTCTGATAGTTCTTAGAAAGAGCCTCTTCATCCATAAATATAATTCAATATTTTAAATTTATAAAGCTTGCTAAAAGTGGCTCTGTCGCAAAGTAGTCAGTTTTAGTTAAGTGTCGCTTACGTTAGTTTTTAGTTGAGGTAAGTCATAATTTAATATAAAAAGTGAATTAAGCTAATTTTATAAAATCTTTTAGTTTTTAGAAGCATTAAAAAAAGGAGAATGTGATATCATAGAATTTAAATCTTCTTCTAATAATATAGATTCCATATGCGAAACAATTGCAGCTTTTTCTTTAACTAATGGATAAAATATTTATGTTGGATTTGATTAGACTAAGCAAAATTTAACTCTTTGCTATCTTCCAAAGAGTCTCAAAAAATGAAGTAAATGATTGTGCTATTTCGTTATTTTTAATAGATAAACAAGAAGGTTCTTCGCCATATGTAAATATCAAAATCCTTTTTCCAATAATATCAATAGCAGAGGGAGTTATTCCAGTTAATACCCTAACTTCTGTGAACCTCATTTTCTTAAAAGCTTTGAAATAGTCTGTATTTTTATCTGAGAATATTGCTTTACAGATTATTTTTTTATTAATTCTTTCTTTATGCCATCTTTGCCATAATGAATTATACTGCTCTTTTTTATGAGATATTATTCCCATTGCAAGAACTTCGTCTTTTTCTGTTAAATCTTCTAACGCTTCAAAAATTGAAGTTTGTATTCCTTTGAAACCTTTGAACAAGTTTGTTTCATATTCCTTTTTTCCTGCCTTTTTGATTGACAACAAATCAGGTAATTCTTTCAGAAGTTCTTGCTCTTTTTCTTTGATACTCTTTTCTTTTTCATATAAATAATCAAGAATTCTTTTTGGAGAAGCAGCACTGAAATATTTTGTTTTCTCTTTAATTGTAAAACTTGCCAATCCTTTTTTTATGAGCTTATCCAAGATTTCATAAATCTTCCCGCTTGAGATTTGAGCTTTTTCTATTATTTTTCCTGTTGTCGTTTCTCCTATTTTTAACAGAGTGATGTATACTTTAACCTCTCCCTTTGTAAGCCCAATCTCTTCTAATAATTTCTCATTCATAAAACAAGAATATTCTTCAGAACTATATAAATCTTTCCAATTACACCTCACTAAGGGGGAGATAAGTA
>CAYWWS010000021.1:7116-7400 GCA_964462105.1 Candidatus Woesearchaeota archaeon | reverse complement strand
CTCTTAATCCAAAGAGGTGCTTTTTTGATCCAATTAGGAACCTCTATTTTAACTCGAGATTTATTCCCTTTTGGAACGCCTAGGAGATGTAATAAAACGGCAAGGCTTTGAGAGTTGATGTGCATTTGATAAGAAGTGCCTTCTATAATTCTATGACTACCGTCTAGATTTTCTACACTGCTTTTACAGTCTAACTTTTTAACATTTGAAGAAGAATATCCTAATATTTTAATATCTTCTTTTATTTTGATTAAGTCATCAATAGAGCCTATTGCTCTTGTAGT
>CAYWWS010000021.1:0-7106 GCA_964462105.1 Candidatus Woesearchaeota archaeon | reverse complement strand
TCGAAAGATCCTGTTTTCTTGTAATGCTGTAATAAGAACCTAACCATCCGTCTCCTGAAAGAAATCCGACTAACTTTACAAGTATCGGAAGCTTTTTTGAATTCAATTTCAGAGGTAATAAACCGTTTCTTTTTAGTTCCTTTATTAATTTATATCTACTACCAACTATTCGTTTGATATCTTTCTCGTCTATAATTATTTCATCACTTGGCTCTTGATATTCCACACCTTCAAAAGGGTTAATAGCCAACAAATCCTTTTTATTTAGATTTGATAACACTACCATCCCCCTATTTGTATAAAATGGGTGATCTCCTGTTGCGATTATCTCACTTCCAGATTTTGTTTTTATTCTGAATAAGTCATTTGACATTTTTTTTATGAATAGTAAAGGATTCGTAGAAATCTCTTTATTCATTTCAAAGTCTATAGATTTTATGCTTTTATTCAGATTGGCTTCAAAGTCTTTTATTTTAATATAACAGCCATCGCCGGTCATAACTCTAGAATTCCCATCTAAACAATTTATGTCAAATCCAATCAATCCTGGTGAAATGACTCCGGTGTCATAATCAAAAGCCGCTACTCCACCTATCGGAGCTCCATATCCCCAGTGCGCATCAGGCATAGCTAATGCATATTTAACTATACCTGGCATGCAAGCTAGATTAGTAACCTGCTCAAAAACACCGTTATCCATATTATCTAATAGTTTCTTAGTAGCATAAATCCTAGCCGGGACATTCATCTCGGATTTATAGGACACAGGAATCTCCCAGATAAAATCAGTTATTTTTTTAAAATCTGGCCTTTTAAAATTTTCTTGATTAATCATTTTATTGGTAACTTAAATTTGATTTAAATACTTTATCATAGTAACTTAACATCAAAACATTTAAATAAAATACTAAAAGGTGATGCTATATGAAAAACTCTAGACAATTAATCACAAAAAGTATGACTATCGGAGATGCAGTTAATAAGTATCCTGAAGCAGCTGGTGTAATGCTGGATTATGGCTTACATTGTATTGGCTGCCACGTTAATCCGTTTGAGTCAATAGAAATGGGAGCAAAAGCCCATGGAATGGATGACAAAGAGATAAACGCCATGCTGAAAGAGGTAAATAAAAAATTAAGCAAATCCGGGAATGACGCAGAGACTAATTCCATAACAATAACAACTAATTCAATATCAAAAATAAAGGAACTGCTGAAAAGAGAAGGGAAAGTTGGATATGGATTAAGAATAAATGTGATTCCTGGGGGATGTGCAGGCCAAAGTTATGGTATGAGATTTGATAAGAAAATTGCTGACAATGATGAAGTTATAGAAAAAGATGGTGTTAAAGTAATCATAGATAAAGATAGTTTTGAGATTCTAAAGGGCTCAAAGGTAGATTACATCGAGGGTTTGGAAGGTTCAGGATTTAAAGTAAGCAACCCTAATGCAAAAACTACATGCGGTTGCGGAAAAAGCTTTAGATAATCTTATATAAGCTTTTATTTTTATAATTTTATGACAGAAATAAAGAAAGTTGTAATCGACAAGCACAAAGCCCCTAAATCTTCTTACAAAGAAAATTACGAAGAAGTCCAAGGTAAGTATGATGATGTTCAAGACTGGGTAATGGACTTAAAAGGTTATTTCTTAATTAGGGTTAATAAAGAAACTGGTAATCTGGAATTGGCGCATTGCAGGAAGAATAATATAATTGAAGTCAAGATTATTGGTAAAAGGCCACAGGATGTTTACTTTGAAGCTATTAAAAGGAATTTAATCTCAAGACTGGACCATGCTGCTTACATTGGCAAGGAATTGGAGAAGGCTTATCTGGCATTAAAGCTGGGAAAAGAATATGTTCAGGATGAAGAGTTAAAGCTAGATTAATTATTATTTAATAAGTTATAATGTAAAAGGAAAAATCTCCTAATTGCAATCCTTCTTTTGAACCAAGTTTATATTCTTTCTGAATTTTCAAGTTATAATTAGCTACGTGATTAGCAGGATTATTTTCAGGCCCTGCAAAATGGAAATAAGGCATAATAATAATTCCTTTGTCTTTAAGATGAGTACCAGCATCCCTGAAAAATTTCTTAATTAATTCTGTTCCTCCAAGCATACTTCTTCTAAGCATAATATCATTATTTGAATCATCTTTAAAGTCTTCAGCATTTCCCGAGAAAAATGGGTGATTAAATACGATTACATCGAACTTACTTTTAATGTTATCAAATAAATTGCTTGCATATACTTCAGCATTTTTTAATCCTAATATTTTAATATTCTTTTTCGTGTTTTCAACAGCCTTCTTATTTATATCAGTTAAAACCACTCTTTTTGCTCCATACTTTGCCATGATTATACCCTGAGTTCCTGGACCGCAACCCATATCCAATACCTCTTTATTTTTATATAGGGCAAAATTATTATATAAAAACCTGGCTAAATATAAACCAGAACTCATAATATCAGAACCAAAAACACCCTTTTCTACAATCAACTCCATATAATTATTGGATTTCTCATCCAAGACTAAATTTACTTTAACATTTCCCCTATTGTGCATGTTAAGTTGTTTTTTTACCTGTTCATACTGCTCATTAGTAAATGCCATATAATTAATGATGAGTAAAGATTTATAAGCTTTTTATCTAATATTAAATTATGGACATTAACAAAGAATATCAAGAAAGGAAAGAGATTATAAAGTCCAGATTAGATGATTTCTCCAGGGTCAAAAATGATGGGATATTTTATGAAATGTGTTTTTGCCTGTTAACACCACAAAGCTCTGCTAAACAAGCTGACAAGTGCATACAAGTTTTAAAGAAATTGGATTTTAAGAATAAAAACATCAACCCTGAAGGATTTTTAGAAGGAATAAGATTTCATATTAATAAAAGCAAATATTTAATTGAAGCTAAACAAAAGTTCTCTTTAATAGAAAGCAAGCTAAAAGAGATTAAAAATAGCAGGGAATTAAGAGACTGGCTTGTTCAAAATATTAAAGGATATGGTTATAAAGAAGCTAGCCATTTCCTAAGAAATATAGGCCATAGGGACTTGGCAATTCTTGATAGGCATATACTAAAAAACTTACACAAAATGAATGTAATTGAAGAAGTGCCTAAATCATTAGCTGTAAAGAAATATTTTGAGATTGAGAATAAGTTCAAGGAATTTTCAAAGCAAGTTAATATCCCAATAGATGAATTAGAATTATTATTCTGGAGCCATGAGACCTGAGAAGTTTTCAAATGAATGATACTGTTAAAGTAATTAATATAATTGACAAGGAAGTTAAGAAATTTACAACACCGGTTGCCACTGAAATTGGGAATAAAACAAAAGATCCTTTTAAAGTTTTAATCAGCACAATTTTAAGCTTAAGAACTAGGGACGAAACCACTGCAAGAATTTCTAAAGAATTATTCAAAAAATATGATACGCCAACAAAACTAGCTAATGCCGACCTTAAGGATATTCAAAAAATAATAAGGCCTGTAAATTACTACATTGGAAAAGCTGAAAGGATTAAAGAAATAAGTCAAAAGTTAATTGATGACTATACTGGAAAAGTTCCTAAAGATTTTGATGAATTATTAAAGTTCAATGGTGTTGGAAGAAAAACAGCGAATATTGTAATGCTTTATGGTTATAATCAACCCAATCATATAGCCGTCGATGTTCATGTAAACAGAATCCCAAATAGGCTCGGCTGGATTAAAACTAAGAAACCTGATGAAACTGAAAAAGCTTTAATGAATATTATCCCTAGAGAATACTGGTGGGCTTTTAATAATAATTTTGTTGCATTTGGTCAGAATATCTGTCTACCTGTAAGCCCAAAATGCAGTATTTGCCCTGTAAGAAAATACTGTAAAAGAATTGGGGTTAAAAAGTTTAGATGAAATCTTTTTTAAGAAGAATTTAGTCTTTTAACAATAAAACCATACTGTCCAGGCAATCTAGGAACAGCTTTCTTCAAAGATGTTTTTGCATTGTCCAAATAATCCTGATTTACATAAACAACAAACACTGTTTTTCCTTTTTTAACCTGAGCTGCCCTGCTAGTAACCTTACCAAATGCCTGGGACATACCCTGGCTCATCCTATCTGCACCAGCGCCTGTTAATTGTCTTTTCTCTCTTAAAGCATGATGAGGATATAGCATAACCCTGAAATGGAAGTTTCTATTGCCAATAGTATTTTGTAGATCCCTGCTTACAATCAATCTTGCTGATTCCAATGCATTATCTCTCAATTGAATATTCTGATTAGAGATTAGATCAATAGAATAGTCAAATTTACCTTTTGAATCACCCATATCAAATCTAACAACTTTTGTGTAAGGCATGGATTTTATGTAAGCCTTTGATTTAACCTTAGACCTTCTAGTATAAGGTCTTTGCATCCTGCTATAACATGAGCCTTTTCTTAAAGTTGTCATTATAACACCTTGATTTTAGTGCCTAAAGCCTGGCCCGGAATCCCTCTATCAAAACAAGCTTTTACAGCACCATTATTACCGTGGCTTGATTTTATAATACCATTAATCTCTTTTTTATTTTTTCCAACACTAACCCAGATTACATGCTTCCCAATTAAACTTTTGGTTTTATCCTTAGAGTCTATACTGTCTACTTGTAAGATTAGCTGATTATTATGCTGGGTATGTCTGCCTCTCCTAAAATTAACTACAGTAGCTTCCATAAGAAAATCGTTATAATAAGGGTTTAAAAATGTTTCTGCATATTAATATAATCAAAATATACCATTATATTTAGAAATTGTGTTTGAGGAATGCAGTGACGAAGCCTAAATGCGATACGATAGATATTTAAAATAAATCTACAATCTTAATATTGAATGGGTGGGTAATCGCTTCAGGATAAATTCTTGAAGGAATTATTAAGCTGATCGTAGGATATAATAGAGAAAGACCTAAAGCTGAGAATTACAGAGATTTTGAACACAAACTAGTTTCTGGATTAACTGATTTAGGTATTGACGGACTTTCTTTAATGTTATATGGCTCATATGTAAGAGGGGATTTTGATGCAGGTAGAAGCGATATTGATGGAGTAATGATTTTCCCTGATAATGTTGTACTTGGCACACAAAATCTGCATAGGGCTTCTCTAGTTCTTCATCAAGCATTGCATGGAAATAATGTTCCGTTTCAAGTAACTGTAACTGATATAGCAACAATGCACGATGGCAGGTTTAATAGTTATGATAACTCATTTAGAGATTACTTCGCCGAAGAAGCAAGAATAACAGGGATTGATTATCGAGAACAAATAACTTATGAATTACCAACAATGAATGAACAAGTTCCAGTTAGATTTAATCTTAGAAAAACTAGAATTGGATTATTATTTGCGGAACACGATAGATGTGATGATTTGGAAGCATTCATAATAAAATTCGCCAAATCCTTGGATGCAATAAGTAGAAGTTCAAAGCAGATTTTGTATTTTGTAGATGGTAAATTAAGGAAAAATCGATTTTCAGCTGTACAATTAATAAGAGAAGTATTCCCAGAAGTCAATCTCGAGCCATTATTAAGAATTAGAAGATTATATCATAATCCTCAAGAGTTGGATGATTTATACAGAAAACCAGAAGAAGCTCTAATTCTCTGGAATTCTGCAGTTACATTTATGGAAGAGATGATAAAATGGTACATTAAAAGGCATCCAAGAGCGCCAATTGAACTCTAAGATTTAATGCAATATAATACAGGGAAATTTTAAATTTTGGTTTGGTGCATGTCAATGAATTAATAAATGATTTATTATTAACTATCTTAATATGGATGAAACACAAGAAACGAAAGCTACATATAATAAATATGCAAGAGAAAAACCGGCCAAATGCCGTAAGTCCATAAATAATTGCGCCTAAATCAGCATTTGCCAACCAGAAAATGCATTTTGTAAAGAAGCGTATTTTATTAGAGCATCCGCGAGAACAGTTATAGCACTTAATCCTATTCCGATTAAAAAAGCGATTAATATTATATTCATAATAAATAGCTAATTGATTATCTTCAATAATCTTCCCAAGTTACTGCTTCACTTTTTCCTTATAATTAGTTTAATTCCAAGACCAATTAAGACCCCTATTAATCCTGCTAAAGTTGTATATATAATATTATATTTAGTAATAATACTTGCAAAGGCGATTAAGATTACAACTGGAAGCATTACTATCCAATCAATATTTTTTTTATCTTTATCTTGGTCCATTAACTAAGTTACTAATGAACAACTATTTAATATTTTCTTCTGAGCATTAATTGAAACTAATAACTTAACTGTTAGCTAAACCGATCCCTACAAAGTGGATTGGAGTATGACGGAAGATCAATTTTTCTATTTTCTTAGAAGGAGCGGACTTATAAAATGCATAAACCTATTCTCTGAAAGTGACTTGAAATTTTTATAATAATTTTAAAGTTATAAATCAGTAGCTAATAAGTATCTCAACGTCTTTGCCGTACATTTGCTTTAAATCATCAAATATTGGCTGCTTGATAAACACATTATCAGGAATTTTAACGCTAACAAGCTCTTTATTCATTTCTTCAACATTGCTGGAAGCCAGTTCATCTAATGAGCCATTAGGCAGTAATTTAGCCTTGGTAACTTTTTTATCCTTGGCATAGACATCATCCACAATAAAAGCCTTGTCTTCTAGTAAGATAATCTCTCCAAGCTTATCGCCATGCTTGAATCTTATCTTGGCTTTTTCTACTTCCAAACCACGATGCCTTTGCACGAATTCAATCATTGATTTGATAAATATTCTGGAATCTTTCCTGATCCTTTCATTTTCAGCTTTTGTTAAAGTCTGGTTCTTGGCTTTTATCACATCTTTTAATATTCTTAAGAACTTTTCAGGAATCTGATTCTCATCAACCAATTTCTCCTTAAAGTCTTTAGTAATATCTTTGGTATTTTTAATTTCCAATGCAGAAAATACATCCTTTGTTACAGCCATGCATGCATCATACATATCAAGAATCTTCTCATCTGTCTTTCTCTTTTCTATATCATTAAATAATTTTTTAACCCTTTCAATGTCATCCTTTGAAT
>CAYWWS010000020.1:6331-7716 GCA_964462105.1 Candidatus Woesearchaeota archaeon | reverse complement strand
AAGATATAATAAACCAGATCTGGAATTGTAATGGGAATTAGTTTGTATTTGAATTCCTGAAGTATTTTGTCAACACCTAAAACTAAAGCTATTATACCTATTAACAAATCCCTTAAATTAAAATGCAATTAGCTCACCTCTTACTGCAATAAAGATTTGACTTTTTTATATAAAAGCTTATCGATTTTGGAAAAATCTTGAATAATCTCTCCATAAACCTCCAAGCTGTCTTCATAAGGCAAAACCCTCCCAAAAACCCTGACATAAGAATTGACTTCCAGATTAGTGTTAATGTTAACCTTAACCTGGCCTGTGCTATCATCTAATATTATGAATTCATCAGCTTTATCAACTATTAAACCAGAAACAGCAATCTTAATGTCTTTAACATCAAGGTCTTTAATGTTTTTTTCAATAAAAGGATACGCACGTATAGATTCCGCCATTATTTATAGCTTCTCCAGTAATGATTGCATTTAACGCATCTAAAGAATTGTGTATCGCCTTCATCAGATGCCCTTGTTTGAACTAACCAATAATAAGCTTTGTCATTGCCGCATTTAGGACATTTAATATCTGTTTTAGGCAAGGTTTCTATTGTCTTGTCAATAACCTCTATTTTCTTGCCAGATGCAAACTTTTCTTTAATCACAATATTCTTTACATTCCTGACCTGATAACCGCAAGAGCATCCTATCTTATCAGAATCTTTCTTTATAATTAATATCGCTCCGCATTTAGGACAAAACATTTTAACCAGTTTTCATGCAGGATGTAAATCCATTACCTTTAAAACTTGTTAAGCCACAAGCTGCAGTAATCTTTACCCAGCCAAGCCAAGGTAGTTTAAATCTTGCTTTCCCTATGAGTTGCTTATCATTTATATTAGTTTCGCCTAATACCTGATACTGCCCCGGATTGTTATCTCCTTTAGTTTGTAACGGATTTAAGCCAACTACCCTATGAATTATCGGATTGTTAGAATTGCCTCTGAAAACTATAATGTCGCCTAGTCTTATGTTACTGGGCTTTGTTAAAATTATTATATCACCTTTATTAAAACCATTTTTCATCGGAAATTCTTCAAAATCAGCTTTAGTCATATTGCGATTAACATACCAATCTTTATTGTTATCAAACCAACTGTTAAAACTCTGATCATGATGCATGCTGCTAGAAACAACTGCTACAACCGGATGCGTTGTTCCAAGAATTAAACCCAGCCCAGGGTAGATTAAGAACTTGACAATAATAAATGCTAAGATTATGTTAATGACCCATGACCAAATACTATTGCTCTTCCAGATAAAATCCCATATTTTTCTTAAATTAGACATCTGATTTTGAATTTCCTGCTAAATAAAAAGATTGCGTTTATGTTTCGG
>CAYWWS010000020.1:0-6321 GCA_964462105.1 Candidatus Woesearchaeota archaeon | reverse complement strand
TACTAATTATTTTCTTTATTTTTGTAGGATACAACGTAAAATGTCCTTATATTAAATCCAAATCTATTTTATCTATTTCCTTAGAACCTGGTTCTTGGCTTTTTAATATTCTATCAACCTGGGATTGCGACCATTTCTTTTTTAATAGAGCTTTAGCAATTATATCTTTTTTGTAGCCCTGCTTTAAAGTCTTGTCAACAAAGCTTTTTAATCTTCCAAGATTTATTTCCTCAACTGCAACATCAATCTCTTTCCTTTTATAACCAAGCTTAACTAGATTCTGCAGGATTTTTTGCGATGGAATGTTTTTATTTATCATCTCTAATAATTTTGATTTTAATTCATTGGTTTCACTAAATTTCTGTTCAAATTGTGGCTCTTGCATCCTAGCTTGACTGGCTGATATCTCAATAGGACCTGTATTTATAGCTGTTTCTTTCCTAGAGATTAACGGTAAGTTTAATTTATTATCTTCTGTAAATAGTTTGTCTATCTGCTCTTCCGATAAATTAGGGCTTTTATCCATTACAGGCTGGGTAATTGTTCTTTTCTTAAATTTGTATCTAATAAAGAAAAATCCAAATATGACTATAATAACTATTAAAACTATAGTAACACCTATTGTAAAACTAGAGGTTTGTTGACCGGCATTAGATAATATTGCGGACCCAATAATATTGTCGCGAGTATCATTGGGATCTGGTTTATTTAAAAATGTGAAGACGATAAATGCTATAACAAAAATCATCAATACTAAAAAAGAATAATCGCCTCTTTTTTCTTTACCAGCCATAAAAAAGGTTTAAATTTTAAGCATTTAAATACTTTATGATTACTATTTACTTTAATTGTTTATTTATGACGTCTTTAAATTTTTTAAATTCATCACTTAAGGAATCAGCTGCTTTTGCTAATGTCTTTTTAGGATCATCCTTATTTGTTTGTATAATAAATCGGGGCTGGCTAACAAGAGGATGTTCAATGTTATAAGCCGCTACTTTAACATCTTTGTTCTTCCATAATTCCTTTCTTAGAGCATTGCATAAAGTATGATCTTCGCCAGCAATCTCGATTTCAAGCTTGTTCTTTTCTTCTTTTATTATGCTAATTTCCATGAGAATCTAGCTAAAAATCAGTTTTTTAAAGCTTTCTGTTTAATAGCCAGCAACCTGCCTCAACATTATAAACGGGTTTTTGATGAAATTTTAATGTTTTTTTTATAGGTAGATTAAACCTTAAAATCAAGTTTGAGTTAAAATTATTGTCATGGGCTAAAGCCTTAATAAAATTAATAGATGTTATCTTATGAATGCTATAGATTATACTGCTTAATTCCATTGCTTTTTCTAGAAATTTTTTATCTATATGCTTATTCCTTGTGCCGAAAGGCGGATTCTGGATTATAACATCTACTTTTTCATTGAAATCGTGGACATCCTTGTTTATTATTTTATAATTTCTATTGTTTATTAACTTAAGATTTTCTTTTAATATATTAATAACTTCTTTGTCTTTTTCCACAAAATATACCCTCTTTGCACCCATAATAAGGGCTCCAATCCCAAATATTCCCGAGCCACACCCGAAGTCTGCAATAATCTTACCAGAAATATTACCATTAAAATAAGCTAACCACAAGATCTCTGACGCTATTTCAGAATCTGTTTGGTATTGCTCTAATTTAACATCTGGGTTGTCAAATTTTTTGAGCTTCGATAGAAATATAGAAAGTTGTTTTTTATTCATCTTCTTTCATATTCAATAAATCCCCTATTGTTAAAGAATTATTTTTAAAATTAAAATTGGATTGTTCGCCAATTGCTTGCTTGATAATTAGTTTAATTCTAAAGAATTGCTCTAACTTTTTTGCTAGCTTAATGCTAGGGATAAGATTCCCTGTTTCTAAATTATGAATAACAGATTCTTTCTCTGCTAACGCATTAGCTAATTGTTCATGAGTCATATTTAATGACTCCCTGCATGCTTTAATCTTAACAGCATAATCGTGAACAATTGTATCCTCTTCCAATTTTTGCTCAGTTACTATCCTTCTTTTAGGTAACTCTCTAATCGGTTTTGGTATCTCTATAATTCTTCCAAATTTTCCGCAATCTCCGCAAACATTTAATATGCTGCCTTCTATTATCGCCTTATTAAGATACTCTACTTTTTTACCACATAAATCGCAATTTGGCATTTTATTAAGATGGAATATAAATTAAAATATTTTGCTATTAAACTTTTATCTTAAATTAGATATATTTTCGAGTTCTTTTGAGCTTATAAGCCCTTCATAATATCTCTCATCAATAATTAATGTCGGTGATTTACTGACGTTGTAAATGCTTTTTAACGCATTCAAAGCTGAATTATTTATATTGATCTCAAAAGCAAATATTGCAATTCTATCAGGATACCTGGTATATAATTCATCTAAAATCAGGCCTTGCTTCTCGGATAAATCTTTCTCAACAGGTTTATCCTCATTGTTTGTATAGAAAAATAATATAATGGATTGGTTGGTATTGCATTCTTTTTTAAAGTCTTTCAGTAACAGCCAGGTTCTAATCTGAATTAATTGATAAAATTCCTTCTGGATTAATAAATTTGGGTCATCCTGTCCTTGACTTTTTTCTAAATTTTCAATTCTGTTGCCCAATGCCACTTTGTCATCCCATATAGAGCTCCATTTTAAATCACATTGAATATCTTTAAACAATTCATTTTTTAAATCTGCACTCAATAGCTGTATTTTTAATGATTCCTGCTCTGACTGAAACTTATAAGTCGTATAATCGGAAAACTGTAAACCAATTAATACCCCTATTATAAATATCAAAGTGGTGAATCCAAACGTTGCTAAATATTTATATTTGTTTATTGGTGGTCTCTCTACCATCTTGGTGTCCTGCCTGATACAAAATATCCTATTGAAATTATCCAAAACAATACTAGGAACATTGAATAAATAAATATATAAAATAAATAGCTTAAAAAGTTTATGTTAGTATTATTAATTTTTTCAACAATCTTTGATTCACTAGTGTAATTTTTAGCAAGGTATAATATTATTACAGCCATAACTAAAGTTATCAATCCCAAGAATATCTTAGTATTTGTCAAATAAGTCGTAAATGATATCTTTGAAGCCATGTAATTAATATTGTAATTAATTAAATTTAATAATCCTAATTGATGTAAACCCTCTGTTATTAATTTAAAAATCATTATGAGAAATAATATAATGGAAGAGACTATAGAAATTGTAATTAAAGGGAAGAAAAAAATTCCGAAATCTCCGTACTTAACATTAAAAATATGTTTATATTTTTTAATATTATATAAAGCACCATAGCTCCACCTTATTCTTTGCCTTACTAATCCTTTAACAGTTTTAGGTACATCGGTATAAGCTATAGCGTCAATCATATGTATAAGTCTATAATTATTAGCCTGGGCCCTTAATGCAATTTCAAAGTCTTCTGTCAGATTATGCTCGTCAAATAAACCATGCTTCTCAAACAGACTTGCTCTAAATATAGAGCAAGCAGGTGCGGCTGCTAAACTATTATTTAAACTTAACAATTTTCTTATAAAGCTAGATATTGTGTACTCAACAACTTGTAGTTTTTCTAAGAATTTAGCTGGCTTGTAAGGCTTTAAGGTTGGCACTACTATGCCTACATTTTCATCATCAAAATAAGAAGCTGCTTTTTTCAATAGGTTATTGCCTAAATAAGTATCAGCATCTAACACAACAATAAATTCTCCTTTGGCTTTCCTGATGCCGTAATTCAAAGCAGAAGCTTTTCCGCCATTTTCTTTTTTATAAACTTCAATGCCCTTGAATGATTTAGCAATATTATAAGTTTTATCTGTACTGCCGTCATCAACAACAATTATTTGTATATTATCCAAGGGATAATCTTGTTCTTGTATAGATTTTATAGTTTTGGATATTACATCCTGTTTATTATATGCAGGAATAATTATACTAAAATAATGCAACCTTTCAGATAATTTGCTTTTTAATCCTTTTTTATGCTCAAAATAAGTAATAAAGTAGAAGATACTGACAAATATTCCAAGAAAGTATATTGGATAAACTATCAGGCTATATAAGTCCATAAAGTTAATAAGATGCGCTATTTTAAAGCTTTTTGTTATACTCCCATATTTCAGTCTGATTAATATTATAACGTCTAGTAAATAGATTGCTATTCTCAAATACAAATAATAAGCCTTGATTATCACTGTCCCAGACTAAACCTTCCTTCATTTTAGGGGTAATATAAATAAAAGAAATATTATTCTTATCCAATAAATCCTTAACAATTCTTGCATCCCTTGACTGGAAGATGACATTTGATTCATGATAACGGTTATTAACACCAGGTGCGTATGCAAAATTAGAGTCCATAAAGTTTGGTTTGCCGGAAAAATAGCTTATCCAATTGCCATTGCTGTAATGAGACAGGACAACATTGCCGTCCATTGCAAAATTGTTAATAAAATTAATTGTATATATTGTTTCTGAATTCGGTAATTCCGATGCATGCTGGTTTATATAAGAAACCCCGGAAAATAGTATACCGCATGCCAAGGTAATTATTGTCAATGTTTTGATGAAATCGCTGTTCCATTTTTGCTTTAATAGTCTTATAAAACCAAAGGCTGCCAATAAGACAAAGAATATGTTTAGGTATATTAAAGTTGAATTAAACACTACAGACATAAAAATAATTATTACTACAAATAGGTATACATAAAGGCTTTTATATTTTCTTTCCCATAATTCAAGGAAGCCGATTAATGCTGCGAACAAAGTAAATATACTAACGCCGAATTTGCCTCCAAAATCCGATAGAATAACTGTTGATAAACTCGCGATTTCAAAATTTAATCTTTCAGGCATGCCATAATTAAAGAAAATCTTCCCGTAATCAACAATTAACAAAATCAACTGCAAGAAAATGATAGAAGTAACTAATCTCGAATTAGATTTTCCTGTAGACCAGTAGAATAACAAGAAGATTATTACTAAAATAGTGCTTATAACGCTAAAGAAAGGCAATAGCAAAAATGGTAGTGTAGCCCAATAGCTTTTCTTATAGAATAATAACATCCCCAATAAAACTAGAAAGAATGCAAAGCCTAATTCAGTATAACCTGTAAATAAAAATAAAAAACTAGGTGATAATATAAATATCAACGATGCTATGATTAATACCTTCTTATCTTGATCCTTTAATAATAACTTGGCGAGTATGTAAAATGTCAAGAATGTCAAGATTCCTAATATAATATTAAGTACGGTAAATGAAATTTCCATATTATTAAACAGATTATTTAATAATACCATAATAAATGGAAATGCTGGAAAGCCCACTATCTCTCTGCCAGCGTAGCTTAATTCGTCTAAACTGATTAAACCCTTATCTTGTATTGTTTGCGCTATTCTTAAAGTACAATAAGAATCATCGCCTGGTATTGTTAAATTTTGCCTTATAATCAAAGGTGATATTAATATAAATATGCAAAACATCAAAAGCAAGATAAAATTGTATTTTTCAGCAAATGACTTCGTAAAAGTTGTTAGTTTGTATGAAACAGTTCTCATCTTCAGCTATTTTTAAATTTTTAATTCCATATAATTCTTTTGTCTTATCTGATAAATAGATATACTTGACTTTATATTTGTGCAGCAAGTCAACTGCCGTGGTAACAAAAGGCGTCGTGTATATAGTGTTAACGTCAATGAATCTTTGTGTAGATCTTGGTGCCAATAAGAAGTTATTATCAATGACATTCTTTTTTCCCGATGCATAATTAATTAAATGCCCTTCATCCAAAGAACCAAGAATAGCAGTTTTAAATGGCAAATCCTTAAATGAATTTAATTCTTGCATCTCTTGGTTTGTAGGTGCTCTTTTAATAATATTTACTGCGGTAAAATAAGAGGGTATAATTGCAGACACGATTATCAAGACTATCAAAATTAGGAAAAAATATTTCTTATACTTAGCAAATTTAGTTATATCCAGATACTTATGTACTTTTGCTAGCGTTAATGTAGAAATTAGAGTTAAACCAAGTCCTAAGAATATTAATCCAATGTTTAAATTTATTAATTTTAATAAGAGTAAAATTACAATGCTTAATATCAAACCTGATAAAAGTATTATGTGTTCCTTTTTTTCTTTGAAAACGCCATAAAAGATGCCAATTATTCCGAGTATAAATGATAATAAACCTATTTTAAATATGCTTTCAAACAGATTAAGAGTGCTAAAATAATTGTTTAATAAGATCGGAAGAGCA
>CAYWWS010000019.1:2484-8339 GCA_964462105.1 Candidatus Woesearchaeota archaeon | reverse complement strand
GTAAAAAACAGAATAAAAAAAGGAAATATTCCTACAAGACATAGGATATCGAAAACAGAAGCTATTGAATTTATAAAATCAAAATATAAAACTGAGGTAATTGGTGGTTAAAATGAGTTATAGCGATCCAAAAAAAGTTTTCAAACAATTAGAAAAGAAGCCAGCTAAATTAAAAAAGTTTATGAAGCATAATCTGTCTAAGAAGAGAACTACAGGGAAATCTTTGAAGAAATGCGAATTAACAGGTAGAATAGGCGCCCATATCAAAATGTACGGCCTTAATTTATCAAGACAAACCTTTAGGGAAAATGCTAAAAAATTAGGATTTAAAAAATACAACTAAAATGTCACTAAATGATCCGTTAGCAAATACACTCTCAAAAATATTGAATTGCGAGAAATCAGGAAAGAAGGAATGCTTAGTTAGACCAAGCTCTAAAATAATAATTAAAGTGTTAGAAATCCTTAAAAAAGAAAATTACATTAAAGACTTTGAATTAGTGGAATCGAACAAAGGGGGAGTAATAAAAATAAATTTATCAGGTAGCATAAATAAATGCAATGCAATAAAGCCTAGATTCTCTTATAACAAAGATAATGCCCAGAAATTTGAAAAAAGATACCTTCCTGCTAAAGATTTTGGTATTATAATTTTATCGACAACAAAAGGGATTATGACTCATTCAGAGGCTAAGGATAAGAATATTGGGGGAACTTTATTGGCTTATTGCTACTAAAATGGTTAAATTAAAAGAATTAAAACAAATAATAAGAATTCCAGAAGGAGTAACGTTCGACATAGTTGATAGTTATTTATATTTAAAAGGCTCTAAGGGCGAAAATAAAAAGAAAATATTAAGGTCAATTATTAAAATTAAGAAACAAGGGGATTCCATTTTATTGGACTCAAGTAAATCTACAAGAAAAGAGAAGAAATTATTAATGACTTTAAAAGCTCATATTAAAAATTTAATTAGAGGAGTTCTTGAGGGTTATACTTATAAATTGAAAGTTTGTTCAGGACATTTTCCTATGAATGTAACCTTAGAAAATAAAACATTGTCAATTAAAAATTTCTTGGGTGAAAAGATTCCAAGAAAATCAAAGATTTTAGATGATGTTGATGTCAAAATCGATGGAGATATAATAACTGTTACTGGTGTAGATAAAGAAAAAACCGGTCAAACCGCAGCAAATATAGAACAAAGCACCAGAGTTACTAATAGAGATAGAAGAGTTTTCCAAGATGGTTGTTATATTATATCAAAACCAGGCAGGTCTTAAAATGGATTTAGCAGAATTAAGAAAAAAATTGAAGAAAAAAAATCCCGAATTCAGACAAAGAGACGCTCATAAATTGAAGAAATTGAAGTATGCTTGGAGAAGGCCTAAGGGCATCCACAATAAATTGAGAATGCGCTTTAAAGGAAAGGGTAACTCAGTTTCAATAGGTTATAGAAATCCAGTTGAGATTAGAGATTTGCATCCATCAGGTTTTCAGCCTATAATAGTTAATAATCTGAAAGATTTGCAGTCTATAAATAAGGAAAAGCAGGGAGCGCTTTTATCTTCCAGATTGGGAATTAAAAGTAAGATTAAATTATTAAAAAAAGCTGAAGAATTTAATGTTATTGTTTTAAACGTAAAAGACATTAAAGAATCTATTAAAAAATATGAAGATTACTTAAAAAATAAAAAATTAACAAAAAAACAGGAAGAAGAAAAGAAGAAGCAAAGGGAAGAGGTAACTAAGAAAGAGACTAAAAATGATGAAAAGGAACTAACAAAAGAGGAACAAGCTAAAAAAGAAGAGTCTGAAAAAATTAAAGTTTTACATCAAGGTTAAAAATGAATTTAAGCGATAAAAGAAGATTAGCATCGGATTTATTTAATGTAGGTAAGAAAAGAGTATTTTTCGATCCTTCTAAATTAGACGAGATAAAAGAGGCTATAACGAGGGAAGATATAAGGTCGCTGGTTAAATCAGGCGTTATAAAAATAAAAGATAAAGGTGGCGTATCAGGGTTTGCAGCAAAAGGTAATTTATTACAAAAAAGAAAAGGAAGAAGAAAAGGCAAAGGTTCAAGGAAAGGAAGGGGTACTGCAAGAACACCAAGCAAAAAACTATGGATGACTAAAATAAGAATACAAAGGGATTTTTTGTCTACCTTAAGAAAAAAGAGTCTTTTTGATCCTAAAATTTATAGGATGTTAAGAAATAAATGTAAGGGCGGTTTTTTTAGAAGTAAAAGGCATTTAAAACTTTACATTAATGAAAACAATCTAATAAAAAAATGAAAAGTAAAAATTATACACGAGCATATAAAAGAAAGTTAGAGCATAAGACTAATTACGCTAGAAGATTAAAGCTTCTAAAATCCAATAAGCCTAGATTAGTTATAAGAAAGTCACTCAATAATATTATAGTTCAAGCGATTAAATATCAGCCGAAAGGCGATATAATATTAGCTTCTGCACATTCAAATTATTTAAAAAAATTAGGTTGGAAGTATCATCTTGGAAATATCCCAAGTGCTTATTTAACAGGATTGTTATGCGGAGTCAAATTAAAGGAGAAGAACGTTAATGAAGTTGTATTGGATATAGGTTTTTCACCATCTATAAAAGGCTCAGCAATATATGCAGCTTTAAAAGGAGTCCTAGATTCTGGAATTAATGTCCCGCATGATAAAACAATCTTGCCTAGCCAAGACCAGATTACCGGTAAGATAATCTTAAGATTAGCAATGGAATTCAAGAAGAAAGATCTTTACAATCAACAGTTTTCAGGTTATATAAAAAATAAGGTTAACTTGGAAAATATCAATCAAGAAGTAGAAGAACTTAAAACTAACATACTAAAAAAATGAAAGAAGAAAAATTAGAAGAAAAAACAACAGTAGAAGAATTGCCCGTAGGTGTAATCCAGGCCAAATCTCCCAATATCGAATCGTGGAAGCCTAGAACTGAACTGGGTAAAAAAGTAAAATCAGGAGAAGTAACAAATATCGACCAGATTCTTGATAAAGGAATTAGGATACTTGAGCCCGAGATAGTTGAAGCCTTATTGCCTAATCTTTCATCAGATTTATTTTTTGTAGGCCAATCTAAGGGAAAATTTGGTGGCGGTAAAAGGAATATTTGGAGACAGACTCAAAAGAAAACACGAGAAGGCAACAAACCTAAATTTGCTACATTTGCTGTAGTAGGCAATAAAGATGGATATGTGGGTGTTGGTTTTGGTAAGTCAAAAGAGACTATGCCTGCTAGGGAAAAATCAGTTAGAAATGCTAAATTAAATGTTATTAAAGTTATTAGGGGTAGTGGCAGTTGGGAGTCTGTAAATAAAGAACCCCATTCTATACCATTTACAGTTGAGGGAAAATGCAGCGGTTCTAAAATCGTTTTAATGCCGGCGCCTAAGGGTGCGGGGCTTGTTATAGAAAAAGAATGCCAAAGATTATTGCAGTTAGCAGGAATTAAAGATATTTATTCAAAGAAATTAGGGAAATCAAGGACAAAATTAAACTTAATTAAAGCATGCTTTAACGCACTTAAAAATCTTTCAGAGAATAAAAGGCGCGCACAATGACAAAGATAGCGGTTATAAGAATAAGGGGAAGTATTAAAATTAAAAAGTCAGTGGAAGATACACTGACGATGCTTCGTTTATATAGAAAGAACTCTTGTGTAATCTTACCCGGTTCAAAGAATCATCTTGGGATGTTAATTAAAGTAAAAGACTACATTACCTGGGGCGAGGTTAATGAGAATACATTTGTAACCTTATTAGGAAAAAGAGGGAAACTTCCGGGAAATAAGCCTTTAACTGAAACCTATCTAAAAGAAAAAATAAATCTTGATTATAATTCATTTGCGAAACAGTATTTTGAAGGAAAAAAAACTTTGAAGGATATACCGGGCTTGCGCCAAGTTTTTCGCTTAAAACCACCTATTAAAGGGTTTGAAAAAGGTGGTATTAAAAAACCTTACAGTTTAGGCGGCGTGCTGGGTTATCGTAAAGATAAGATAAATGATTTAATAATGAGGATGTTATAATGCCAACGAACAAAAGAAGAAAAGTTGTAAGATATCGCGGGAGCCAGACACATGGGGGTGGCGCTAAAAAAAAGAGGAGGGGTGCAGGTCATCGTGGTGGTAGAGGCATGGCAGGTTCTGGTAAGAGGGCAGACCAGAAGAAACCAACAATATTAAAGTTATACGGGCCTGAATATTTTGGCAAGCACGGGTTTGTTCATCATATTAAAAAAAATAAAAAAGTGATAAACTTAGATCATCTAAATGAAATCTTAAAAGATTTGATTAAAGAAAACAAGATTAAACGAGAGGGTAATAAATATGTGGTAAACCTTAGGGAATTAGGCTATAATAAACTACTTGGTAAAGGCAGTGTAAAAGAGGAATTGCATATTATCGGCAATGTATCTAAAAAAGCAAAGGATAAAATCGAATCTAATAAAGGTTCTGTTAAAGAGGAATAACAATGTCCTTTATACAAAGTCTGATTTCTTATCTACCTGAAGTAAAAGGGCCTTTACAAAAAACACTTCCTTTTAACAGCAAATTAAAATGGACGTTGACTATATTAATTGCTTATTTTGTTCTTGGAATCATTCCTTTGTATGGCCTAGGAGAAAATGCCTTACAACAATTTGATTTTTTATCAATTATATTAGGCGCCCAATTTGGTTCTATAATTTCATTAGGTATTGGGCCAATAGTAACAGCATCTATAGTCTTGCAATTATTAGTTGGTTCAGGCTTATTTAAAATAGATATCCATTCGCATGATGGAAGAGTTTTATTTCAAGGATTACAGAAGATACTTACAGTATTCTTTATAATATTTGAAGCTATCATTTACGTATTTCTTGGCGGTTTATCTCCTGCATTAGGATTCTCTCCTTGGGTTTTAATATTTCAACTATTTTTAGGTGGCATATTGATCTTATACATGGATGAAGTTGTAAACAAATGGGGTTTCGGTTCAGGTGTAAGCTTATTTATAGCAGCTGGTGTATCAGCCCAGATATTCATAAGTGCTTTTTCCCCTTTAACAACAACAGGGAACTTAGCTTTTGGATCTGGCCAAGCTCCAGTAGGCCAATTTTGGGTAATAATATACTCTTTAATAGACGGCAATTTTAGTTCGGCCTTAATAGCTTTGTCAACGATAATTGCCACGATAATCGTCTTTTTATTTGCTGTTTATGCACAAGCCATGAAAGTAGAGATTCCCCTATCATTCGGCAGAATTCGCGGTTATGGTATAAGATGGCCTTTAAATTTTATTTACACAAGTAATATTCCAGTTATTTTAATATCAGCATTGCTTGCTAATTTTCAATTGTGGGGGAGATTACTGCAAACAAGAGTTGGTGATTCAGGATTATGGCATTTTATTTCTTATAATCTTCTCGGCCAATTTGTTGGTAATTTACCAGAAGGCCACGGTTTAGTGGCTATAACCTTTCCGCAGAACATAGTAGGAAATTTGCTTAATGGAATCCCAGTCAATATAGGCAATGCTTTAATCTATATTTTGATTATGATAATTGGCGCAATAATATTTTCTATATTTTGGATGCAGACATCTGGGATGGATTCATCAAACCAGGCCAAAAATATATTATCCTCTGGATTACAAATTCCTGGATTTAGAAGAGATGAAAGAATTGTTGAGCAAATATTAAAGCGTTATATCTTGCCATTAACAATAATGGGCGGAGCTACAGTTGGATTATTAGCATCTGCTGCAGATTTAACAGGTGCTTTATCAAGAGGTACGGGTATTTTGCTAGCGGTTATGATAATTTATAGGTTCTATGAACAAA
>CAYWWS010000019.1:0-2474 GCA_964462105.1 Candidatus Woesearchaeota archaeon | reverse complement strand
CAGCAGCATATGATGGATATGTATCCTGCTTTAAGAAGGATGATTGGTAAATAAAATGGATCCAAGTCAAGGAGTAATTGATAGCATCCAACATTTTTTTGATCCTTTTCTAGATGCAATCTTTGGTGTATTTTTAAATTTAGGTCCAGTACCTGCCTTAATAGTATTAAGCTTGATTATAGCCCTACTGGGAATTCTGGTTCATAAGAAATTTACAAATCAAGAAGAGCTGAAAAAATCCAGAGAAGATGTTACGGAGATTAAAAAACAATTAAAAGAGGTCTCTAAAACAGATCCGCAAAAAGCAATGGATTTAAATAAAGAACAAATTGAAAAAACAGCAACCCAGTTTAGAAGCACCTGGAAACCGATGATAATAACATTGCTGCCATTCCTTATATTATTTGGCTGGCTTCTCATAAATGTTGGGAATCAGCCAATAAAGCCTGATCAAGAGTTTATCACATCTGTAATTTTTAAACAGCCGATAAATGAAACAATAACCATACAAATTCCAGATAATATCACTTTACTTAATGAAGCGACCCAAGAGGTTAAGCCTGGAAAAGTAGGCTGGTGGATTTTTAAGACTGATAGAGGTATTGCTGAATGGAAATTAAATGGAAAACTAGGAAATTATGAATTAAAATATACTTATAAAGGAATAATTTATAACAAGGCCTTGTTGATAACGGATAAATATGAATATGGAAGGCCTCAAATTAGTATAAAGGATTCAGACATCATTGCTATAAAAATAAATAACAAAACTTTAAAAATCTTGGGATTACATTGGATGTTAGTTTATATAATATTAACATTGATATTTAGTTCCATATTCAGAAAATTATTCAAGGTTTATTAAAATGGTAAGTGGAAGATACAGATCAAGGTCATTTAGAAGAGTCTATGTAAAAACACCGAAGCACGGCACTAAATTGGTTTATAAGAAAAGAAAATCAAATTATCAAAGATGTGCTAATTGCCATGCCATAATAAAAGGCAAATCTTCTCGATTGTATAACAACTTATGCTCTAAGTGTTCAAGGAGGAAAGTAATTAGCTCAATAAGATGAAAATTGGTCAATTATGCTATAAAATTGCTGGCAGAGAAGCTAAGAAGTTATGTGTAATAACTGATACTTTAGACAGCAACTATGTGATGATTGATGGCCAGGTTAAGAAGAGAAGGTGTAGCATAAAGCATTTAGAATTATTGAATAGATTTATAGACATTAAAAAGGATGATCCTAAGGAGAAAATTATCTCATTGCTTGAAAAAGACGGCATTAAAGTTAAATTAACTAAGCCTAAGATTAAAAAGCCTAAACCTGTAAAGCAAAGACCAGAAGAGGCAAAAAATGAAAGAAGAACAACAAAAGAAGTTTCTAGAGCTTCAGTTTCTGAGCCAACAAAGTAAAGAATTGCAGCAGCAATACGCTATTCTAGAGCAACAACTCGCCGAATTAAATAGCATTATAGATACTTTAAATGAGCTTAAAAACATTAATGATAAGCCTGAAATATTAACTTCTCTAGGTCAGGGGGTTTTTATTAAGACTAATCTGAAGCAGAACAATGAATTTCTTGTTAATGTAGGAAGCAACGTAGTTATTGCCAAATCTATGGAAGATTTATTAGAATTAATCAAAAAACAAGAAGAAGAGATTAAAGGTATTTTAGAACAGATAGAATTGGAAGTAAGTCGTATTCAGTCAAGAGCTAGCCAGCTTAATGATGAACTGTCAGGTTTAGAAGAGACAAGTTAAGCCATAATCCTTAAATATATTTCTCCATATTTAAATTATATGAACAAGATTCTTGAGTATTATTCTAGAAAAGACGTACAATCTATTTTAATAGAATCTGCAAAAGATCGAGAAGTAGGCATTAAATTCAATGATACTTTTGGTAAAAGGCCGGATGTTCTGCAATATGAGAATGATGTTTATGAATTAACAAGCCAAGGTGCTACATCATTCCATATCTCTCAAGAGCGATGGAGTAACCCATTGTTATTAAGGACCGGTATGACTAAAAGCCAATTAGACGATTTGAGAATAGGCTGGGATTTAATAATTGATGTTGATGGCAAAACGCTTGAATATTCCAAAATTGTTACTTTTTATTTATTAGAAGCTTTGAAATTTCACAATATAAAGAACATATCAGTTAAGTACTCTGGAAATAAGGGATTCCATATAGGCATACCTTTTGAATCATTTCCAAGAAATGTTAATAATCAAGAAACTAAAGATTTATTCCCAGAGGGCGTTAAGATAATAGCATCTTATTTAGTTGATATGATAAGAAGCCATGTTAATGAAAAAATCCAGGACTTTGATAAAAAGAAGTTAGTTGAAATAGATTCTTTATTAATATCCAGCAGGCATATGTTCAGGGCTCCATATAGCATAAATGAGAAATCAGGATTAGTTAGTATCCCAATAAATTCTAATAATATTTTAGATTTT
>CAYWWS010000018.1:0-8573 GCA_964462105.1 Candidatus Woesearchaeota archaeon | reverse complement strand
CCTGTGCTAGTTCTTCTATCCCAGTTGAAAAGTCTTTTATGAAATATCTTCCATCTACTCCAGTTGTATCAGAACCTTGATTAACAGTAACCATCATGTTTGGAACAGGATTATTTCCATGCTTAATAGTTCCAGAGAATGTAGTAGTCTGGTCTTTTAATGGACTGGCTAATGCTATTAAGCCCAGCCCGTATGATATTGCTCTTTTTAGCATATTGAGCCTTTTTGCCATGTATTAAAACGAGATTTTTGGTTTATAAATGTTTTGTTATTTGATAGTGATGATAAATTATTTGTACTAAATGTCGAAATATGCTTTTGTTTGTTCATTTTCCAATAGTCTTACAGATATTGAAGATTTTAAAATAGTCGGCTTGCCTATATTGCGTTTAATTTAATGTTGTTAGAATTGAGTAAGGTAGCTAAATACTTTGTTAAAAGCAAAAAAGTTTCTAGTGTTTTAAAGTTCCTAAATAAAAACCATTAAAAATGAGTTTTAATTATTAATTTAATGCTTAAACAAGTTATTCTGGTAAGAACTGATTTAAAGATGCCAAAAGGGAAGTTAGCAAGCCAGTGCA
Source organism: Candidatus Woesearchaeota archaeon (assembly GCA_964462105.1). Lineage (GTDB taxonomy): Archaea > Nanobdellota > Nanobdellia > SCGC-AAA011-G17 > CAYRAU01 > CAYWWS01. The sequence continues at coordinate 7,992 of CAYWWS010000018.1, read as the reverse complement.
GCCATGCAGCTGTTGAAGCTGTTTTAAAAAGCAATAAAGCCAAGATTGATTCTTGGAGAAATAATGGCATGAAAAAATTAATATTAAAAGTAAACAATAAAGACGAATTAATTTATTACAATAAGGAATCAAAGAATCTAGGTTTAACAACAGCCTTAATTACAGATGCTGGAAAAACTTTCTTCAATAAGAGCACAATAACCTGTTTGGCAATAGGACCCGATGACGAAGCAAGAATAGATAAAATAACCAAGAATTTGAAATTACTTTAGGAAGCTATATACAATGCTTTCCCCTTTAATTTCCTGAATTTTCTTTCTTCTAAATCATTTGACTCAAAGAAATCATCATCCGAGTCAAGCAATTTCTTGAATTCATCTTCAGCATATTTGTTTTCTAATGTTTTCATATTAGGGTTATTTGCTAAAAACTTTTAAAGCTTACGCCATAAATAGGTGTTTTTCAGCTTTAACTTCTTTTGCATGCTTTATCATTTTGGCAAATATTGCATTTATCTCATTCTCATTTAACGTTTTTAATTGAATTAAGCCTTTATTTGAATAGAGTTTATTTAAGGCTCTTTGAGCTCCTGTGTAATCTGCAATGAATTCTTTTAAAACCTTTCCGTATGCAGGATCTTCAACATTAGCATACCTTTCTACTTTTTTGTAGAATGTATGCAATAATGTTTGATTTGCAGCTAGATATTCTTTATTCATAGAGCTTAATGATCCAGATGGATTATAACTAAAGTAGCTAGGTATTATGTCATATTTTGACTTACCAACGATATTATAGTTATCAACGATTCTTACTTTCTCTTCAGCTACCTCAAATTCCGGTTTAGTGGTTACAACATCAATTTCTGTATCGTCTCTTGATCTTTCTTTCCTCTTAATAGGTTTTGGACTTTGTATTATTGCCGGCTTACTCTTTTCTATAGGTTTAACCACCTTGCTTTTATCAACCTCTTTTTTCCCACTCCCATCTTTAACTGTCTTTTCCTCTGATTTTCTCTTTTTAAAATTAAGATTAGAAATAATACCCGAAGATAATGATTCTACTTCACCATGTTTATTAATTTCGTCCATATAGCATCTTCATAGACAGAATTCATTAACCCAGGCTAACAAAAAGTTTTTAGTTTTTAAGCTTTTCTGTGATTTAGTAGTAAGATTTATAAATAATCATAATAAACCCATCTTGGACGACCATAGTAGCCTGGATCACCCAGACACATCTTGAACCTGGAAGTTAAGCAGGCTAACGTTTCAAATTGTACTGCATTTTATGCGGGAAGTTTGGAATGTTGTCCACCTTTTAATTTTTAGTCTGGGACACATGGACAAGTGTGCGGGAAATGCTTTTAAAGTATTCCGCAATTTTTCTTTTATTGATTTAGAAACAGCTAGATGCATAGATAGATTGAGTGGTGATGGCAATATAAACTAGGGATATGGAGAAATATAATAAAGTTTATATAGTTAAAATGTCATATATACTTTACATAATTATAAGTTATAACCCATTAGGTTTATATTTAAAATGTAATGTTTACTTTACAAAAATGAAGAATTTAATTAAATTTATAAGAAGACAGCATGGATTAAGCCAGGAAGACCTTGCTAAGAAGGTGGATGTAACAAGACAAGCCATCATAGACTTAGAAAAAGGCAAATACCTGCCAAATGTATTATTAGCCCATAACATAGCAAAAGCCTTGCATACAAGCATAGATAACTTATTTATATTTGATTCAGATGAGGAAAAGCCAGATTACATCCATTAACCATGAGAAGAGAATCATTAAAGAAGTCAGCATTAACAAGGATTAAAGAATTATTTAATCAAGCTAAAGAAAATTTCAATTCTAATCCTGGACTAAGCAATAAATATGTTAAATTAGCTAGAAAGACTGCCATGAAGGTTAATTTGAGGATCCCTAGTGATTATAAAAGGCAATACTGCAAGCATTGTTACAGTTATCTGAAACCCGGGGTTAATTTAAGGGTTAGGAATAACAAATCCAGAATAACTTATTATTGTTTAAACTGTAAGAACTATACAAGATTTTTGATAAAAAAGAAAAAAAGAACTGGTTAACTACCACTCATCATCTTCTTCAGTTTCTTCTTCCTCTTCCTCAGCATCTTCTTCTTGTTCTTTTTCTGGTTTCTTTAGATGTATTTTTACCATAGCCCAGTATTAATGCAAGATTATTTAAAGCTTTTTATTGGCTTAATTTGAATATAGATAAGAGGTAGATTATCCTGTGCAATTCAGAAACTTCACAAGTCTAAAGTCAATAGAATCATTCATGTTAGATGAATTAAAAAAATACAAAACAGAATTTCCCAGAAATAAGAAGTTTGGTAAAGAATTATTAATTCATTTAAAATGGGCTAAACTGAAAGACAACCAGAGCGTGACAGTTGGTTATTTTAGATACAAGGATTTTCTCATGAATTGTAGGATTAACCAAGACGCTGCATACCCTTTAATGAAGAAAATGGCAGTTGGCTCCAAGCCATGCAATCATTTCTTCAGACCGCATCTATTTGATTATGTCTGGGATCAAGAAATCCTGACTAATCATGAAGAAGCTATGATTTGGGTTTTTGCTCATGAGCTGTGGCATTTCTTATGCAAGACAAAACAATCTTCCGGAAACTTTGAAACTAAGGCCAATAAGTTTGCTTTTGAAACACTGAGAAAATTTAAAAATAATTTACAATAATCATTTATGCAGCTAGTGTCCACGTTTGCTCATTTCTAGCTTTACCAGTCAAATTTACATGCCCTCTAATATTCGTCTTGCCTCTAATTTTTCTTAAAACATCAGTATTGTCAATTTTAACTAATCCAACAATTTCATCTCTGAATCTCCAAATCGGTTCATCTTGACCATGGACATAAAGATTATTTCTTGTGGCATAAACTAATTGACCTTGATAATTAACCATATAATTAACTGTGAAGGCATCACCAAGTTTCAAACTTAGTTCAGTATCTACTCTTTCATCATACTCCTTTTGTAAACTGACTCTTTCCTGCTTTAAAAATTCTCTAACCTTTGTAATAAGTTGATGATCTTGTCTAGTCAATTGATAATCTTGAAGTTCGGTTAGCTCACGAGAATAATTATCTACAGTAGAAAAATGTCTCACTGGCTTCCTCTTGTTTACATTATAAATTCCAAACCTTAAACCGATTAATAGCTCTTCATTATAAACTAGCATACATCTAGTATATAATCTTGGGAAGCTTGCCAATGCCTCTTCATGATCTAGTTGTATAAGAACCAATTCAGTGTTATTATCTTGTCTCAAAAGTGGAAAATTCTTTTCACTTATTATAAATTGATTTTCACCTTTAGCTATAATGCATTGAATACCTTTATGCCTTTCAATGATACCATCAAGTCCATCTATTGTTACATTACCAATTATAAATGGGTTATAGCTGTAAAATACTCCATCTTTTTCTACATCTATATGGTTTTCAGACTTCACTACCCCATAAAGGTTTACTCCATCCGAGCAGATAAGATTCGGGCTTGTATTAGAAACGACCTTTTTTGTTAAAATATCTACAACTCGCCAATAAATACCGTCTCTTGGAAATGGGAAGCGTTGATTGGCAATAAGAGTATCTCTATGTACTATAAGATTATTTATTTCAGGGCCCCTATAAAATCTTCTAGGTCTTTGAAAATCCCATATAAACAATCTTGCTTCTAAATTTAAATCCGAGTCATCACTGGTCGCTATTACTAACCCTTCATTTTCAGGCTGCATAAAGCTTAAATCATTGGTAGACATAAGATTTATTTAATAACAATATTAATAAATATTATCAAACAAGTTTATTTTTTCAATAGTTTAAAGGCATGATTCCACTCGTTATTTAAAAATCCTGGTATGCACCATAACATACAAAGAGGTTCAATAGCCCTTGCAGATTCTACTTTTCCCATATCTTTTACTTCGAAACCAAACAAATCAAGTATTTTACCAACTTCTTTTTTAGATTCTTCATTATTCCCGCAAATGAACATCGTTGGTTTTTCTTTGAAATTAGGATTTACCATAAATGCATTCCCTATGCTATTAAATGCTTTAACAAAGTTTGATTTAGGAAATTCTTGTTGCAATTGCTCCATAAGCGAGCTGTCTAATGAAGTAAAGAATTTTAATACCCCATTTTCAGGGGGAGCATCGGCAATAGGATTTGTTGCATCAATTATTGTCTTTCCAACTAAATTATCAGAGCCTGCTGTTAACAGTACTTCTTTGGATACTGCCCCTTTCACAGCAAGAACAATTATATCCCCGAATTTAGCAGTTTCTTCAAAACCCCCAACATTTCCTCCAGTTCCATCTTTCCATTCTTTTAGTTTAGAAGCATCTCTTGTTCCAATCATTACACCATAACCATACTTTAAAAAACCATTAGCTAATTTTTTTCCTACGATACCTGATCCAAAAATTCCTATATTCATTTTATTTTTTAAATTTATTTTTTATTTATTCATTGAATGTAAGGGTTGTAAAATGCTCACACGATTGCCTTCTGTATCTAAAAATGATGTATACCATCCAACTCCAGGTATTTCCACAGGTTCTCCCAATGTTTTCCCACCAGCTTTTTCAATTTTCTTCATATACTCCTTGATGTCATCTACCGCAATGACCAGTGATGGATAATGCGATAATTTATCATCTATTTTCTCGAAAAAGCCTCCGTTTATCATTCCGGGATTTTTTGGTAAACTCGTCTCTTTATCACTTTCAGATGCGGTGACAACTACATAATTTCCCATATCCGAACCAAGCATTTGTGATTGCCAACCAAAAACCTTTGTATAGAAATCAGCCATACGCTTACGATTTTCATATGGCATTTCAAAGTGAATAACAGGATTCATTTTCATATCATCTCCAATTATTTCTTATTTTTTCATTTCTTCTGGCATTTGACTTTCATCCATGTAAAATAATTCCCAGATGTGACCATCAAGATCTTCAAAAGCTCTTCCATACATCCATCCATGGTCTTGCGCTTTCCTAAACTCCTTTCCACCTGCTTTGACAGCTTTCTCCATCATTTTATCAACCGCATCTCTGCTATCAAAACTTAATGCATTAAGAACTTCGATGCTTCTTTTTGCATCAGAAATATTCTTATTGGCAGTAAATGTCTTAAAGAACTTCTCAACTAAAAGCATCACATAGATATTTTCATCAATAATCATGCATGCTGCATTTTCGTCAGTAAATTTTGCATTAAAGTTAAATCCTAGCTCTGTAAAAAATCCTAATGTTTTATCAAGATTTTTCACTGGCAAATTCACAAAAATTTGTTTAACCATAATATGATCTAAGTAAGGAACAAATTATATAATAATTATTGTGTTAATTTTTATATGTTAAGTAAATAATTATTCTTTCTTATAAATAGCTATTTCATCTATTAAATCAACATGCCCTAGGAAAATTGCTCTGCAGCAATATCTTTCCAAGCCCAGCTTATCCATTACTTTTTTAGAATCTTCTCCATTCTTAGTTCTAGTCAAAAACTCATCCCATAATTGAGCTATAGGTTTATTACAACTGAAACAGCGTATTGGAATTATCACGTTATCTTGACAATATTAACTCTTTTTAAACCTTTTTATATGGTAAAATTCATCTATTTTATCATAAATTATCATAAATTGCTCATTAGACAAATAATCGACGTTCTTCTCAAATAAGTTCAATGGTATTCCTAGTTTATACATTATATCTTCAGCCTGGTTTTTAGTCAAAATTTCTACTCTTTTAATAGCAAATTTCAATGCATTCTTGACTTTTTTATCATTTTGTAAGATAAATTCCTTGATTATCTGCTCGATTTTTGTTATTTTAGACTTCCTTTTCTTTAGTTTTATTAAAACAGAATCTACTCTTGGCCTTGGATTAAAACATTCCCTAGGAACATCTTTTATTTTTTTAATATCAAAAAATATTCTGCTTATAATTGACAATTTGCTGTTGCTTGAAAATAAATCATAAAACTTTTTGCCGATTAGTAATATCGCAGTATCAAAATCTATTTTTAATAACTTCTTAAATAACGGCTCTGATATTGAATACGGGATATTGGCTACAACCTTGTTAAACTTTAAACTATTAATCAAATCTAAGGCGTTTCCAAACCTGACATCAAATCCAGATAAATCTTTTTTAAAGCCTTCATCCAATTCTATTGCAATTACTCGAGATTTTTTAACTAGTTCCATTGTTAAAATTCCTTTGCCAGCACCTATCTCTAATACAATATCATCTTTTTTTAATTTAGCTTCTTTTACAATCAACTTTAGTACTGACTTATCTTCTAAGAAATGCTGATCCGAAATTTTATCCATATAATAAAATTAACGATAGCTTTTTTGCCTCTTAGCCCTTGGCTTAGAATCATTCGGTTTATGAGGCTCATTGCGTCTTACATCAGCAACAAGAAGATGCCTGTCATAATCCAAGTAGCTTTGCCTTAATGATTTATTGTTTGTAAATCCGACAATAGCTTTAGCAACAGCCAGTCTAACAGCCTCTGCTTGGCTCTGCCAGCCCCCGCCTTTAACATCAATATCAATCTTGATTTTTTTAGCTAAATCCCCAGCTAATATTAAAGGTTCCATAATCTTATCACGGGCAAGTTCAGGATTATAATAATTAAGCAGGGTTTTATTTATCCTAACTTGGCCTTTGCCGTCTTTTATTGTAGCCCTGGCTACCGCTCTTTTCCTCTTGCCTGATGCATTAAATATTTTAGACATTTTTACCAAATGATTTTGCTATATCTTTAATATAAATAAATCTTGGAGTTTTAGATTCACTTATGTTTAAATCTTTTAAAGTGATAATCTCCTGATTTTTTAAGCCTTCTGGAATCCCGATATAACATATGATGCTCTTCAAAGCTTTTCTTCCGCGCTCTTGCTTGTGTGGAAGCATATTTTTAATTGTTCTTTTCACTAATCTGTCAGGCATTCTAGGAAAATAAGGACCTTTAAATGGTGTGCCTCTTTTAACCCTTGCTTGATATTCATTAATAACGAATTCTCTGCTGCCAGTTATAACTGCATTTTCACAGTTTACAATATTTATCTTTTCCCCATTCAATGCTTTCTTGGCAACGAAGCTTGCTAATCTTCCTAGTATTAAATCTGTTGCATCAATGTTCATTTTAACCAATAATCCTTACTTTGTTGCCTTTTGGATTTTCTTTTATTAATTGATTTATTGAGATTGCTTTTCCAGTTTTGTTTATCTTTTCTCTTGCTGAGCTGGAAAATTGATAAGCAGCAACGACTATTTTCTTGTTTAAGTCCCCTATGCTTAAAACCTTGCCAGGAACAACTGCAGTTTCATTGTCTTTAACATATTTATTTAGCTTATACAAATTAACCTCTCTTCTCTGCCTTGTTGGTTTTGATAAATCATTAGCTATCCTATGCCATATTTTAACATGTTCCTTTCTAGATAAATCTTTTAAATCTTGAATTAAATTGTTTAATTCTAATGTTGTAGGACCTGTTCTTTTTACCATTTTTAATTATTAAATCTTAATCTTCTAAATTCGTCCTGTAGCATTAAATTCATTCTACGCTCCAGACTTCTTTTATGTTCTCTTTCCCCTTCTATACTAGTTTTTATTAAATCCCAATTTATAGCGTAATTATCACCGTCACCATTTTCTATTAAGAACCTTTCGAGTATTAAGTTTAAAATAATCCTTCTAGTATTATATCTAGTATTTTCAAGGGATCGATATAACTCAGCGTAACTATAAACTTCTCTTGATTTATCAAAAGTTCTTCTTAATAGTCTTGCCCTTTGATATCTTAAATCTGTTGGATCTGTGTTCATCATTATGCGGGAGACAGGGTTCGAACCTGTGTAGGCACTAAGCCACTAGCTCCTTAGGCTAGCTCATTTGACCGCTCTG
>CAYWWS010000017.1:0-8880 GCA_964462105.1 Candidatus Woesearchaeota archaeon | reverse complement strand
GCAATTACAGCAGTTTGAATAATCTTATTTTCCCTCCTTTCATACAGCTCTCTTAAAATGCGCTTAATATTCTGAATCTGCCTTTCAGTTTTTTCTATTTCTTTACTGGCAAATATCGATTCTTTTTGTTTTTGAGATACTAATATAGCATTTTTTTCTTCAAGGTATGCTACAACAGACTTAAAAAAATCTTCATTTAACTTAGTTAAATCAGCTTCATACTTCTCTTTCCTAAGAATCTCGTAGAGAGTTTCATAAGTTATAATATCTTCTGCCATTTAACCCCGCTTTATAAATAACTAATAGTTTAAATCTTTTATTGTAATAAGTTTAACAGTTTCTTGCCTTCTATTACACCTAGAGATCCTTTTTTACAAGATACTTCATCAAACCTATTTACATTATCTTTGCCTTTATTATATATTAAGACTGGAACAGGGTCATTACTATGCCTCTTTAACTGATAAGGCGTAGCATGATCAGCAGTTATACAGATTATAGAATCTTTTAAATTTAATGAAGGCCTTAACATTTTATCTACTCTTTCTATGGCTTTTATCTTTCCCATTAAGCTTCCTAAATGACCCGAAATATCGATAAGTTTAATCTGCACATAAATATTCCCTTTATTGTTTACCACTTTGTTTATTTCATTTTTTCTTCTTAAAATCTTCATACTGAGTAGTTTTGCTAAACCGTATTCCACGGGCATATCAGCTATCATGGACCACCCATTTAATTTTTTAACATTAGGAAGTTTATTTCCAGCACCTCTTAATATAATTGTTTTATTCTTTAATATTTTCTTAGCTTCTCTAATAAAATGGTTTATCTTCTCTGATGTTTTCTTGTCACCCCGGCATAACCTTTCCTTATAATTGCTGTCAACAGCATTAGAATAATTTTTAATATTTATATAGCCAGGATGCGTATTTGTAATGTTGGGACTGGCATTTTTAATTACAACAACGCACCTATAACCTATTGTTTGTATAATATTAATGTCCTTATGTATTGTGTTTAACTTTTTAATTAAATCCTTTGAAATAGTAGTTCTAGATGTTATTTTATTGTTTTTAATATTCATAAAATTTCCCCTGAGATAAACGTGGTTTCTCTTAATCTTTAAACCAATGCCTAAAGCCTCTAAGACGCCCCTACCAGGGTATTTACTTAGTGATTGGCCTAATAATACGAATTGGGCTTCACCAGATTCTGGAGCAATTCCCTTTATTGGATACATCAAGCCGGTTTTACCGTTTCTAGCAAGAAAATCAAGATTTGGGTGTTTACTAAGTTTTAATGATGTATTTGGCATAATATCTGCAACACCATCGAGAATTATTAATATCTTTCTCATGAAAAGATTTATAATTGCTGCCTATTTAAAATTTATTATGTATCAAATAAAACAAAAACCAGAGGATTTCATTGTTGAAGAGATTCCGAAGTTGGATCTTAAAAAATTTGGTGATTATACTTACTTCTTACTAGAAAAAACTAATTGGACGACTAGAAATGCAATAAAAGCATTAGCTAGGAGATTTAAAATCAAAGAAAAAAGATTTAACATTGCAGGCAATAAAGACAAAGATGCTATAACTAAACAATATATTTCTGTTTATAAAATTGGGAAAAAAGGCCTTGAAAATGTAAAAATAAAAGACTTAAAAATTAAAGTTATTGGTTTTGGCAATGAAAGATTAAAACTAGGCCAGATTGAAGGAAACAAATTTGATATAACTGTCAGGAACTTGGATAGAAAATATCCAAAAATTAGCTTTTTCCCTAATTACTATGATGATCAAAGATTTGGCGGCAAGAATCATCTGATTGGCAAAGCATTTGTTAAAAAAGATTTTAAAGAAGCCTGCGACATCTTAAATCTGAACTATCAAGGCAAAGACTATATTGGCGCATTAAGAAAATTAGATAGATGGCTTTTAAGATTTTATCTTAATGCTTATCAAAGCTTTTTGTTTAATGAAGTATTAAAAGAATATATTAAAATAAATTATAAAGAAACCTTTGAAGCTACTTACCATTTAGGCTCTTTGATATTTCCAAAAGGCAATAAATATGTTAACCTTGAAATACCAATTGTCAATTATAGCACAGTTTTTAAAGATAAAGAATTAGAATCTTTGTATTATTCTGTATTAAAAGAAGAAGGCATTAGTCTTGAAGATTTTAAAATTCCGCAAATGCCAGAATTAGTTTCAAATACAATATATAGACAAGGTTTTGTTAAATTAAAACAAGTCAAATTATCTTACGAACCTGATGACATTAACCAAGGTATGTTAAAAGCTAGATTTAGATTTACTTTACCAGCTGGATGTTATGCTACCATGGCTATAAAAGCCTGTTTTAGTCCTTAAAAAAAGCGAAATATTTAAATATGGCATATCTCTTGTTTATAATATCTAAAAAAGGAGGATGATCCTGTTGGATAAGAATAATATAATAACTATTGTTGCTGTTGTTTTGTTAATAGGGGCAATCTTATTCTCTTTTGATTACGGAACAACTGGTAGAGCTGTTTCTTCTCAAGATTTGGTTGTAGTCAGTCCGAGTTATATAAATGCCGGAGATTATATTACAATTGAAATATTACCTAGTGCAAAAGGTGTTAATAGGGCAATGAAGGTAATGGATAGTGCTGACTTGAGAAAAGCACAAATAAACTTTAATCATTGCGGTTCATTTAGATGCACAAAGAGTATAACTGAGAGTTATAAAACCGGTGTTGATTGGGAGCCTGGAGTTTATTATGTCAATTATTTTGATTACACTAATATGGAGTTTAAGAGAGCATTCTTTACTATAGAATAAATAGAGAGGTTTGAGTAATGAAAAGTTCAATGGATAATAATAAAAAAATACTAATTGCTATTTTAATTATCCTTGTTGTTGCAATGGTATTCTTTGATTATGGAAATTTTACTGGGCAGGTAGTCAAGTCATCAAGCGTGGTTACTATTAGCCCTAATACAATAAAACAGTCAGATTATATAGAAATAAATGCCGTACCTACAGTCAATGGTATAAGCAAGAAGTTTTATATCTGTGACGATGAAGATAGTTGCAGATGGCATTCAACTTTAAAAATATGTCAAAGCTACAAATGTGCAAACCCATTCTCCGCAAGATATAAAATAGGGGACTGGGAGCCTGGAGTTTATTATGTCAAGTTTTACGACTATTCTTTGAAAGACTACATTAAAACGTACTTTACCGTAGAAGAATACACCTTATAAGATGATTCAAGAGACTTTTTTATGCACAAACTGCAATTTTAAGTTTAAGAATAGAAATGAGAAAAGGACTCTTAAATGTCCTTACTGCAATCAAACGAAGTATATAATTAAGAATTACAATGCTAATAAAATAATTTCAGAGAGCAATCTCCCGGACAGGTAGAATAATTTATAAATCCTGTTTCTAGTTTATATTTATGTTTAAATTTTTAAAAGATAAGCTTAAGGATGTAGTAAAGAAATTCTCTAAAGAGGTTGAAGAAGAGCCTGTAAAAACTAAAGAAGTAACCGTTCTAAAAGAAGAAATTATAAAACCTGAGCTAGAAGAAGTCAAGGAATTGATTATAACGGAAGAGTCTGAAAAAGATATTGGAACAGAAAAACCATTAGAAACAAAGACTGTTAAAGAATCTAAAGGAGAACAAGGCTTCTTCAAGAAATTAACTAAAAAGATAGTTAGTAAAAGAATTGATGAAGATAAGTTTGAAGAATTATTCTATGATTTAGAATTAATTCTTTTAGAGAGTAATGTTGCTGTTGAAGTAGTAGATAAAATAAAGGAGTCTATGAAAATTGATTTGGTTGATGTTGACTTACAAGGAAACATTGAAAATAAAATTAAAATAAGCTTAAAACAAAGCATTGAAGAAATATTATCTTTTGAAAGAATAGACTTAATAAAAAAAGTTAAAGGGAAGAAGCCTTTTATCATCTTGTTTGTAGGCATTAATGGCTCCGGTAAGACTACTACTATAGCAAAGATTGCTTATCTGCTGAAGAAGAATAATCTAAAATGCGTACTTGCAGCCTCTGATACGTTTAGGGCAGCTTCTATAGAACAATTGCAGTATCACGCTGATAAACTAAATGTCAAGCTTATTAAACATACCTATAAGAGTGATCCTGCTGCTGTAGCATTTGACGCTATAAAGCATGCAGAAGCCCATAATTTAGACGTTGTCTTAATAGATACAGCGGGCAGAATGCATAGCAATGAGAATTTGATTGATGAGATGAAGAAGATTGTAAGGGTAGCAAAGCCGGACTTGAAGCTGTTTATTGGGGAGAGTATTACAGGTAATGACTGCATAGAACAAGCTAGGGCTTTTAATAATGCTATTAATTTTGACGGCATTATTTTGGCTAAAGCAGATATTGATGAAAAAGGCGGGACTGCGTTATCCATTAATTACGTGACTAGAAAGCCTATTCTTTATATTGGAACAGGTCAAGATTATAATGATTTAGAAGAGTTTAACAAGGATAAAGTAGTAAAAAACCTTGATTTATAGTTATTTTTAATAAAGATAGGGTTTAAAAACCCTTAGTTGTTCTCAATTTTAAGTATTTATCAAGCTTAAACGGAGGGAATATAAAATGACTGAAGCACGTTGTATGAAATGTAAAAAAGGAATTGAAATTAAAAATCCACAAAATGTTACTATGAAAAACGGCTTAAAGGCTGTAAAAGGCGTATGCCCAACCTGTGGTACTAAAGTCTTTAGAATAGTAGGTAAATGAAATTTAAATATTATGCTTTGATTTTAGTAAGCATAAATATTTTAATTTTTATTTTACAAAACCTTTTTTCTTTTCTAAATAATAATTTTATCTTATATTCTTCCAGAGTTTTAACAGAACCTTGGATGTTACTAACTTCTATGTTTTTACATGCTAATATAGTTCATTTACTGTATAATATGCTAGCATTAGCTATATTTGGTAGCATTTTAGAAAATATAATTGACAATAGGAGATTTTTGCTTATTTACCTAGCAACAGGCTTACTTGCTAATCTAGTTGCCGTTCAGTTTTATGAAGCTTCTTTAGGCGCTAGTGGTGCAATATTTGGAATCCTAGGAACATTGGTAGTTTTAAGACCTAAAATGGTTATCTGGCTTAATTTTATGCCTGCTCCAATGTGGCTTGCAGCTATTATCTGGGCTATAATCGATATTACAGGTGTATTTTTACCAGGAAATACAGCTAATGTAGCCCATCTTGCCGGCTTATTCTTTGGATTAATAATCGGGTTTTTCTTAATGAATAAATTTAAAGAAAGAAAAAGCCCAAGATTGAACAATGCTTTAACCAAAGAAGAAATTGACAACTGGGAAAATCATTATATGAATTAACACCTAAATTTATAAATATTCTTTTTATGGATTAAATATAATTAGTCATTTATTAATTAATTTGGGGGTATGAATTGGCTCATAATAGGCTATCTAGGACTTATAATGTTGGTGAATCTCAACAAGTTGTAGCAATCTATAATTTATACGATGATGTTCATAGGTTTCCGCCTAATTCAATGACTGAAAGAAGTCGCGTTGGGCATGTTATGTATGCAAAAAATGGGACCAGAAGGAGTTTCGATGTTTTCTACATCAATGATAGTGTTGACAGAACAAAATTGCCTCCAAGCGATGGTGTAATCCCTTTGGGAACTGGACAGAGGTTAAATATTAATCAGACTTTGCAAGACCATAGTGTTCATTTTGAAATTGCAACCCAATATCAAGCAATTTCCGAACCAGTTGTCAGGGCTTCGTTAGTCGATATTATTAGATTCGCCTCCGGTGATATTTCCAGAAATTGTGGAGAAACTGGAATTAACTTTGTAGATGAAATTACTCCACTAACAAAAATTAGAAGGAGGGATGTTTCTGATTATCTTACTAGAGGCAAGAAAGATGCAGTTCCTAGATGCATCTTAGAAACTAATCTTGACTATAGCTTAGGTTGCGTTGCAGGATGGATTGGTGGTACAATGGTTGGTAATGAATTAGTACAAGGAAGTTACCACTTTGCCCAAGGTGATTGTGCTTACTGTTATGCATTCCTTACACACGAGCCTTTCTTGAAGACATTGCTTAAATTAGATAAGGATCAGTTAATTGCCGAACTTAATGAGTTTGCACGTACTGGAAATAGAGATGCACGTGTTCCTCCAAAGAGGGTGTTAAGACTTGGAAAGCTTACTGAAGCAGGGTCTGATTTTACTCTTGACATGCTTACAACAACGCTTGAGGCATGCATTGAAACCGGTTTCAGAGCGGTGATGCCAACAAAATATTTGAGATTCAATCCAGAAATTGCAGAATTGTTAAGAAGATCAGGATCATCTTTACTGTATAGTTTTGGACTTGGAGCAGTTGAATTCGGACCTGAAATGTCCGGTCACAATAGAGACTTCAGACTTGAGCAGTCTGTAATGTATCGAGATGCTGGCATAAATGTTTCATTATATCCGATAATTGATGCGTCTCACGCATTATACAATAATTCTATCTCAGATGCTGATAAACATTTTAAAAACAGAAATTTTAATGCTCTTAGAGGTATACATCCTTTATCAGCAGAAAACCTGATTATTCTAGAGTTTGCGTGGAGAAATGGGATTCCAGTACAGTTATTACCTGCACACATCCCATTTAGACAAAATTGTATACCTATGCTAGGCGCAACATGGGATGAATTGAATAGCGATGCAAATCAGATTATCTTAGACAGAGTCTTCCATGGAGTTTCAGGAGGCTATCATAACGAAGCAGGAAGAGGTTTGGTATCACATAATATGCATCATCATTGGTTAGAATTACATAGTCAGAATGATCTTGATGTAAGGGCATGCCATCATGATGAGATAACAGGGCAAGCATATTGTGGTACATGTTTTATTTTTCCTAGAGGAAATAACCTGCCTGCAAGGTTTATTAAACCCAGTAAAACGAGGAGGACAAGAAAAAGGAGAAGACGGCTCGTTGACCATAGTCAAGAATCATTAATAAAACCAAGAGATCATCCTATAAGCTAGAATAGCAAGTCAGATTATGTAAACAAGAAGTAATACTTAAATTTATAAAGATTCTTTCCAAAGTTTATATATGGTATTGGAGAAGTTTTCAACATCTTTGAAAAACGTTCTTAGCAAGATAGCAAAATCTATCTTTGTAGATGAAAAACTAGTTAATGAAATAATAAAAGAGATTCAAAGAGCTTTATTGCAAGCAGATGTTAATGTTCAACTAGTTTTTGAATTAAGTGAAAAAATAAAACAAAGAGCATTAAAAGAAAAAACACCTTCAGGAATTACCCAAAGGGAATATTTAATTAAAATTGTTTATGAAGAGTTAACTAATTTACTAGGAAAGGAAAAAGAGGAAATAAAGATTGAGAGAAAAAAGCCATTTAAAATCATGATGGTAGGTTTATTCGGCTCTGGTAAAACTACAACAATTGGAAAACTTGCTAATTACTATAAAAAAAGAGGTTATAAGATAGCTACTCTTGGATTAGATGTTCATAGACCAGCTGCCCCACAACAATTAAAGCAGATAAGCCAGCAAATTCAAGTTCCTTTTTATATTGATGAAAAAGAGAAAAACCCACTTAAAATTTATAGTGAGTTTAAAGATGACTTTGATAATTATGACATTCTAATTATAGATACAGCTGGAAGAGATGCTTTAAGTCACGATTTAATAGAAGAGATTAAAGAATTGAATAATAAAATTAAACCTGATGAAAAAATTCTGGTTATTTCCGGAGATATAGGGCAGGCAGCACAAAAGCAAGCAGAGGCATTTAATGAAGCATGCGATGTTACAAGTGTTATTGTAAGCAAGCTAGATGGAACAGCAAGAGGTGGTGGGGCTTTAGCAGCGTGTTCTGCTACAAATGCTAAAATAAAGTTCATCGGTGTTGGCGAGAAATTAGAAGACTTAGAAACTTATAATCCAGAAGGTTTTGTTTCTAGAATTCTTGGAATGGGAGATATAGAAGCTTTATTAGAAAAAGCCAATGAATCTATGACTGAAGAAAAAGCCCAAGATTTAAGCAAGAAATTATTGAAAGGCGAATTTAATTTAATTGATTTATATGAACAGATGGAATCTATGAAAAAAATGGGACCTTTAAACAAAATAGTTGATATGATTCCTGGATTCGGCCAAATGAAGCTGCCAAGCGATATGCTAAAAGTTCAGGAAGGGAAATTAGAGCATTGGAAAATTGCAATGAGTTCTATGACAAAAGAGGAATTAGAAGACCCAGAGATTATTGAAACTTCAAGATTGGCAAGGATAAGTAAAGGCTCTGGAATTCCAGTAAATGAGATAAGAGAGTTATTAAAGCAGTACAAGCAAAGCAAGAAACTAATTAAATTAATGAAAGGACAAGATCCTAGTAAGATAATGAAAAAGTTCCAAGGAAAAATGCCTTTTAAGATATGAAAATAATCAAGCAAGGAGCAGAAGCAATAATCTATCTTGACAAAGGAAATCTAGTAAAAGAAAGAATTAAAAAAAATTACAGGCTAGAAGAGATTGATTCTAAGATAAGAAAGTTTAGGACTAAAAGAGAAGCTAAATTACTACAAAAAACAGATAACTCTCCACACGTTTTAGAAGTTGACGAGGCTGATAATAAAATTATAATGGAATACATTGACGGGGATTTATTAAAAAATAGTCTCGATTCTTATAATAAAGAAAAAATGCTAAAGATTTGTAAGCAGATTGGAGAAGAGGTTGCAAATTTACATGATAAAAACGTTATTCATGGAGATTTGACAACTAGCAACATGATTCTTAAGGATGATAAAGTTTACTTTATT
>CAYWWS010000016.1:6165-8982 GCA_964462105.1 Candidatus Woesearchaeota archaeon | reverse complement strand
ACAAGCATCTGATGAAACAGGTTTTAAATGCTGATATTAAATACAAGTTTCCCAGAATGTCCTATGCAGAAGCAATGGAAAAGTATGGGACAGACAAACCGGATATAAGGTTTGGATTGGAGCTTATTGATGTTTCTGATATTATAAAAGAACTAGAGAAAAAGAAATTAGTTATTGTAAAAAAGTATGGGGGTAATAAGTTAATTAAAGTAAAATGAAAAAAGGCCAAGTTACTACATTTATAATTCTTGGAATAGTAATTTTAGTTGCTATAGCCCTTATACTGTATTTTAATGATTATTTATTCAAATCAGAATTGCAGCGTGAAGCAGAAAGTTTTACTGTACCTCAACAGGTTCAGCCTATTAAGAATTATATTGATAGTTGTGTCTCAGATGTTGCAAAGCAGGGTATAGACTTAATCGGCTTTCAGGGTGGTTATTTGACATTAAATAATAATCAACCCGTAAACCCATTGGTACCATTTGCTGATACATTAAGAATATTTAATGATAACAACTTAGTGACTAGCTACTGGTTTTACGAAACTGATAATGGAATTCAGAAAAATCAAATACCAACACTAGACGACATTAGGATAAATCTTGAAAGATATATAAAAGATAATGTTGCTAGCTGTTTTTCAAATATCCAAGATTCATTTGATGATTATAATATAAATAGCGCAAATAATTTTGATGTAAATGTTGAGATTAAGGAAGAAAAAGTAATTGCTAGGCTAAGCAATGATGTTGATATACAGCAGCAGGATTTTAACTTTATCCTGAATCAGCATTTTGCCGAATTGGATGTCGGTTTAGGAAAATCTTATGATATTGCTAAAAAGATAATTGAGAAGGAAAATCAAGATTACTTCTTAGAATCCAAGACAGAGGATATTCTTATTTTATACGATCAGATTCCTTATTCTGGTATAGACTTAGACTGCAATACAAAGACTTGGAATAAGTATCAAGTTTATAATGACTTAAAGCTATTACTGAAAGAAAATATTGGTAGCGTTAAGGTTGCAAATACAAATTTTGATAGCAGCGATGGTTATTTCATATGGAATAATGTTTTAGATAAGCCGTATAATGATGTAAACGTTGATTTTTTATACTCAACAAGCTGGCCTTTGAAATGGATGTAGAGCCAAGTCAGGGCAACATATTAAAAACTACAAGAATTAACAAAGGAGGTTTGAGTGCTGCATTAAATCTCTTTTGTTTAAACAACTATCATTTCATTTATGATATTAAATATCCTGTTTTGATAAGCATATTTGATACTAATGCATTTAATGGGCAAGGATTCACATTCCAATTTGGAACCCAAGTTATAATAAACAACAATCAGCCAAGACGAGATTTGGTTAATGCAGTTAATCTTGATAAAACAGACAAGGCATTCTGCCAGACTAGGCAAAATGATGTTGATGTATTCGCAATGGATAATGATATCTATCAAATAAGCAATGTCGAGAAAACTTTGGAGGATGTAAGCGTAAGTTATAAATGCTTTAATCAGGAATGCAGCATAGGAGAAACAAGACTCAATATCAATGGCTTATATTCATTAACAGATAAATTCCCGATATGTATTAATGGATTAATAATTGCAGAAAAAGAAGGATATTTAAGAAAAGAGACGCAATTCTCTACAGATACTCCAGGTTCTGTTGTACTCGAATTAAATAAGATTTATAATATTGGTTTAGAAGTGAATGTTGATAACGGCAGGATTTCAGATGACGAAGAAGTTATATTGAATTTTAATACAAATGATTATGCCACATCTGTATCTTATCCAGATGCCAAGGATATTTATTTAATATCTGGGACTTACAATGTTACATCTTATCTGGTTAAAAAAGGCAGTTTTATTATAAAAGGTGGTACAACAAACCAATGCGTGAAGATTCCAAGAGCTAGCTTGCTTGGGGTGCTTGGTTTGAAAAAAGAGGAGTGCTTTGCCACAAACCTTGATGACTTAACATTAAATGAAGTAGTGATAGCAAATAATAAATTTGAAATATTCATGCCAATATCAGACCTACAGCAAGGAAAAGGATTATTAATTAATATTAATAAAGGAAAAATTCCAGAGAACTACCAAGAGCTAAATCAAGTTTATGAGGAAAAAGAGGTGATTGGTGACTACCAGCTTGTATGAATTTGAAAGTCCTTACAGCATTTGTCAGCATTTTCTTAGTTTTAACTATTCCATTTACGAGTGCTGTAAACACTCTTGGTATTTTTGATAAGAATTTAGAAGATGTTGAATCAGGGAATTTAATTACTGGGGTTGCTAGTTTAGATAATACAGTAATAGTGCCGTCAGACGATTATGATACTAGGGAAACAGGATTGCTTAATTTCGATGAGAATTTCGCGAATATTGTTGTTACTGTCAGTAGCTATGAGCCTACGGTTCTAACAAGCGCTGTACTAGAAGAAGGCAGGAAGATCCCTATATTTGTTAATTTAAAGGCTTATAGTGCTGATCCCACATTGAATAATGTAAGGATTTTAAGTATGAGTCCTAGAATTAAGGGCGTAAGAACAGATCCTGATAGAAAAATTCAAGTTTCTGCTCCTCAAGCTAGATTCAACAGGGATACAACACTTGACAACCTTGGATATTTAGTTGTCTGGCTTAATAGAATAGAACAAGAACACTCTCCTGTTGAAGAAACAACATTATTTACAGATCTGCCAGAAGAAAAACAACAACAAATCTTAAATGAGACAGATTTAACAGACAAAACAGAAGAAGAAAAACAAAATATTCTAGCTGAACAGACAAAATCGTTAA
>CAYWWS010000016.1:0-6155 GCA_964462105.1 Candidatus Woesearchaeota archaeon | reverse complement strand
GTTAATCAAAAGAGAAAAAGACCAGGATTGGGTATTAGACCTTCCTAGAAAACAACCTTTCTTGAAACAGATAGATATAGATCTGCAATTAGATATATTATTTGAGACCTTAGCAGGATTCGGAGGATTTGAAGAATCTAGAGTTGGAAAATCTGGTGATAAAATCAGTTTTTGGAATGGGCAAGGAATTATTCTTGTTAAAGAGATAACAAACAGCCAGGTTGTAGTTGATGTATTTAGCGGAGATTCAAGATTAATAAGAAAAGATGCTAAACTAGGAATTGGAAGTTCTATAACTGAGGATCTGGGTAGGGGATTGCAGTTTAATGATCAATTTACATTAAAATTAGATAAAATAAGAAAACCTGATAATACAGCAATGTTTTTAGTTAATGACAAATATTACGAATTAACTGCTGGGGAATCTTTCCCAGGATTTCCTAATATCGTTGTTGATAACATAAATGAATACCTTTTCAAATATGATGATGGCACAACTAGAAAGCAGCAAGAGGTAATGATTAAAAATACAAAAACTAGAAAAAACTATAATCTAATTAGAAGTCAGCCTCAAAATTTAATTGATGATAAAGAAACAAGTGCAACGCCGCAGTCATTTGAAGTTGATTCAAGATTAGCAGCTTATGGTTCTATAATTACTAAATATTCAAACGATAGAAAATTAGATCCAAATTTGGTTAGTGCCGTAATAATAATAGAATCTCAAGGAGGTAAAAAAGACATTGTTGGTGGCAAGGGAGAAGTTGGTTTAATGCAGTTAATGTCGGCTACTGCGACAGAAATTGCAAATAAACTTGGATTAAATGTAAGAATTTCTGACAGACCAGATCCTACTGATTCAAGATTTGATCCAGAGATAAATATCAATCTTGGTACTTACTATTTAAAGCAGCAACTAGATGAATTTAAAGATATAAGCTTAGCATTAGCAGCTTATAATTGGGGACCTGATAGGGTAAAAAATAACTGTAAAGATAATGCTGGAAATTTAGAATACAAATTTTGCAATTTTGGGACAAATACAATAACGCCAAATTATGTAACAAAGGTTATTAATATTTATAATGAACTTAAAATAACTTCCCAATCCTCTTATGCAAGCTTACTAAGCCAGTATAAACCAGCAACAGATAAATTCGATGAAATTATTAGTAATTATCCTGATGCAGTTGATAATCAAGGCATCAAAATAGCTGCAAAAGCTTTGCATGAAAAAGCAAAAATCTATGAAACCATAGGTGATAATGAAAAAGCAAGAGACATTTACATTGAGCTAGCAGGCAAGTATCTAGATTATTATAATAATTTTATCCCAAATAAAATAGAAAATCTTGACGGAGCAATAAAACGTGGAGAAACCCTTTGGGATACCACCCAATCCATCTTATCAGATGAAGGCATAGTTATTGTCCTGAAAGATGTTAAGCTTTTAACAGCTGATAAATCAGATAAAGCAATAATCGCAACATCTAAAGATGAGAAAACATACTCGATAGAATCTAAATATAAAGATGGTTATCTTATTGGCAGTTCTATAGATGGGTGGGAAATAACCAACATCAATGAAGATAGCGTTACTTTAATAAAACTAGGTAAAACACGACTTGACCAAGATATTACAAGAATAATAAAAAAGGGTTCTGCTGTAAAGCTAGATAATATTTATGTAATGCTGCAGAGTACAAATGTTAAGCCTACTAACAGAGAGGCTAAATTTACTATAGTTCCAAGGGCTAACAGGGCAAGAAGCACGACAGAAGTCACATTGCATCTGCCAATAGAGCAAAGGGCCATCCAACTATCATCGCAGCAGATTAAAAATCTGATCAAACATAGTGAAGACGTTGTAAAAAAACTTGATAGTATAATCTCTAAACTGGACAAGATTGTAAGGTGGTGGAAAGTTGCGTGCTTCACAGTTGGCGGAATTTTAACTGCTAAGAATTTCTTCAGTGGAAGCGCAAAAGTAGAAGCAAGGCAGATGTCTATGGATAAATGGTCTCAAAAATGCACTGGCCAAGCCATAGATTTTAATGATTGCATTAGTAAAAATGCTGGTACCATAGACGGTGATACTGAAAAACTACAGAAGGCAATTGAATCAAGGAATAATTTTAACAATAATATAAATGCAAAATTAAAAGGGACTAAAAAATCAAGTTATAATAGATTAGCGAAAGATGAAATAAAGAGTGCTTTGCAAGGAACATCTTTTGGAGATTATAGCAGTGACATCGATTTAATATTAGAAAAACAAGATTTAAGCCAAGCTGATTTGGGAAAGCTAATAACTGCAAGAGAATATTCCAAGTTAGCAAATGATAATAATCAATATTTCAACGAGATTGCAGCAACGCTAAGGATTAAAGAAAAAGCTATTAGGTGGGGTCCAGTCAATGGTTATCTAAAAAAAGAATTCAATCTTCCTGATGCATCAAGAGATTCTTTGAAAACTAAATTTAAAGTCGATGATGAACAATTAAATACAATTTTAGCAAGCTTGTATAGTGGTGTTTCAGATTTGAATAAAGCTGTTATAGTTCCTGATAATGGAAAATATTACCTAATGAGCCCTACTGGGAAAGTAGATGTTAGTAAAACAACAACTAAAGAAGATAATAATTTAGTTTATGAAGATGCTAATCATAAGAAATATATTAATCTATTAGAAATACAGGATAAATCTATTGAGATAACGAATAAAAAAATATTAAGAGATGGTTTTGGTAGAGTAGAGATAGCACCGTATGTTGGGCAAACTGGAAAATATATAAGAGTTGTTTATAGAGCTGAAACAACAGATTATACAAGGATAGATCAGATAATTATATTTAGTTCTGGCCAGGACGGCAAGATGCTGGAAGGTGATGATAATCAAGTGATTGCCACATGCAATAGCAGAGGAACACCAACATGCACAGCGACTGAATTCGAAAGGTTATCGAGGCAGATAATAGACTTAAATGAAAGATTAAAAAGCAATAAAGACCCTAAAGAAATTAATTACAGCGGAACAAGGATTATAATTGATAATATAGAAAATAGAAACAAAAACTGCGAAGATTATATGGATGCCAAGGACTGCCAGTTAATGTATAATACTTGCGACTGGGTAATATGTCCAAATTCCAGATTTGACTTTGGAGGAAAATGGAAAGTTGATAATGTAATCCAATCTGGAATAGTCGGTTCTATAGTGTTAGGCTTGCCAAGAAACAAAGTCTGTGTAACAGGAATATTGGCTGGATTAAAAAATATTCAAAGCATCTACAAAGGTTTTGGTCAATGTTTGCAGACTGCAAGAGCTGAAGACAAAAGTGTTGGTTTATGTGATAAGGTAAGAAGTGTTTATGTTTGTGAACTTCTGTGGAAGAGCGCAGTGCCGTTGGCTGCTGCAGGCGTGCAAAAAGTCCTAGATAAGACTCCATCCGGAGAAGGCGGAGCTGAATACTCTAATTTTAATACTGCTTATCAGAATGCTGAAAATACATTTAATTATTTTGTGCATGATTATGCAGAAGATTCATTTGCCAGATTTAGGGTAAGTTCTGTTGATGAAGTTGGAACTAATATCTGCCAGAGGGCAATATTTGGGACAATACCAGGTGGAGTAGACTTCCTTAATCAAATTACAGCACCAGCAGATCCACCGCAATTTACTGCATGGTTTGATGAATTCGTATGGAGCAGAGAGACTATCAAGACTTCTAGATACAGCGTATTTTATCAGATATATGCCGGAGATGGCGGCGATCTAGTTCCATTTAATCAAGATTTCATACAATATAACGTTTACCTAAGGGATCCTGTGCTTGGAGTCTATCCAGTAACGCAAAGTCCAAATATAAGAAGAATTAATCTTGGAGAAAGTGCCCAGGAAACAGCTGACTTCATTGCACCTTCTGGTTATTCCCAGATATGCGTTGAGTTAAATGGCAGGGCGTACTGTAATTTTGGAAAAGTCACTACAGGCGCAGGCTTGAATTACATAACAGATTTATTTGTTTCAAATCAAGCAAAGAAAAAAATCTCAAGCTTTGAAGATTGCACTTCAAATTATGGTACTGGAAAATACCAATAGAGTACATCAAATAATTTATTATTTGGCACCAGAGTAAGCACATCGCCTTATGGTCAATATGCACAAGGTGGTACCGGCCAGGATATGTCTAAGCTAGGCGACTTCAGGCTTGGATTATTTGGCAATGGCATTATCAGGACTTGCAATAACGGTAATCCAGACCCTAATGCAGTATCACTATCAGATGCTGCTAAACCAAGATGGATGCAGATTGGGGAATGCGGTATTGATAAAAAGACTAATGCTAATTATGGAGAATGTTGGATTGATTTAGACAGCGTTGCCAATAGCTTAAGTACTGAATTAGTCAGGGATGCAACATTAAATCAGATAACGCAAGAGGATTTAGAGAAAGCTGCAAAGGCTTTAACAGAAACTACAATCACTAAAGACGACGAAGTTAAATTATTTACAGAACTAAATAATCTTGCTAGCTTGGATATTATACAAAAGGCTACTAAAGATGAACTAAATAAAAAAATTGAAGAATTAAATACATTTATAGGGCGTGATGATGTAAAATCCTCTGAAAATGTTTTAGCTGAATCAAACTTTAGATTAGGATTGGGTTTAGCAAGACTAATTACTGCAGAAGCTAGTAAGCCAGCTGAAACCGCGGTTACTAATAAAACTACTCCTGGTGTATCATCTCCAGAAAAACCTAAACCTACAATAAAAATAAATGAAAATGAATACATACTAATTAAAGATACTAACCCCCCAGTTCTTTTAAAATTAAGCGAAGTAAATGTTTTTGATAAGACAGCATCTATTGAAGTATTTTCTCCTATTGGTACGCAATTAAATTGCAGATCATTATGGGGTTTGTTTGGAAAAGATTTAGAAGTAAATGCAGAAAAAGAGACTACTTGCAGCGGCTTACCAAAACTATCTATTAAAATTATAGATGTTCCAAATCAGGGACCCGGGTCTTATTCAGCAGTTGTCACAATAAACTACGATAATAAATATTTAGACGAAAATGGTATAATAAGAAAAACTTATACACCTAGTACATCTCCAAGTCCGCAAGTTGCAGAAAAACCTACAATAAAAATAAATGACGGTGATAAAGAATATATTATAATTAAAGGCGCCACAACTCTTCCTATTAATTTAAGATTGATAAGATCTGATTATCGAACTGATGAAGCATCGCTTGAGGTATATTCAGGTGCTAATAAACTAGACTGCAAAACTGGGCCTGGAGAAAATTTAGAAGTAAATGCAAAAGAAGAAGCTTCCTGTAGTTCTTTATCAGATAAGATGCTTATTCAAGTTGTAGATGTACCTCAAACCCACCCATCTGAAGGTTATGGAGCCATCATTACAATACACTATATCAATAGATACTTAGATGAAGGCGACATAATAAGAAAAACTTATACACCTAGTACGTCGGTTAGTACACCATCAAGTACATCTTCTGCAAAACCTGCACAACCGACAACAATAAGGGTAAATGATAGCGAATACATTAATCTCGGAAACAGCGGTATTAATCTGAGATTAGCAAGTTCTGATCCTGTAACTGACGAAGCTTCATTTGAGGTATATTCAGGTGCTAATAAACTAGACTGCAAAACTGGGCCTGGAGAAAATTTAGAAGTAAATGCAAAACAAGAAGCTTCTTGCATCGAAGTCGAAAGATTATTCATTAAAGTTATAGATATACCACAAACTCATCCATCATATTCTGAAGCTGTTATTACAATATTCCAGGGAACTAAATATTTAGATGAATATGCTATAAAGAGAGTACCTATTAAGAAACCCTACGAGCCTAGTACGGTTTCTACTCCAAAACCCACCACACCAACAATAACAATAAATGATAAAGAAGATATTGAAATTAAAGGATTTGATATTTGGTTAAGATTAGTAGACTCTGATTATAGGACTGATGAAGCATCATTTGAAGTATACTCTAACGGTAAAAAGTTAGACTGTAAATCTTGGTCTATTGGAAAAGGGAACTTAGAAGTAAATGCAAAACAAGAAGCTTCCTGCAGGGAATTACAAGGCTTATCTATTAAAATTGTAGATATACCAT
>CAYWWS010000015.1:6938-9289 GCA_964462105.1 Candidatus Woesearchaeota archaeon | reverse complement strand
TTCTGGAAGCGTTACTCGAAAGAGAGATTTTCCAGATACGGGACAGTTTGTTGGAGTTTCTGTTGCAGCTTTGTCTGGAATATTTTCATATTTAAGTCCAGAGATTATACCAGAAATAACCACTGCAAAAATAAAATATTGGCCTCGCTCAGGTTTTGGATTAGATAAGCCCATTGAAATCGAAACTGGTGGCGGTTTAAATATATTTAATAATCGTCTGGCTCCTGAAACTGTTAGTAAAGTTTTGGCAGGGGCTTCTTTAACTTCTATGTTTATTAGTACAACAACATCATTTAAGACAGGACAATGTGTGCCAGAACAACCTTATAAAGATTCTAATTCGTGTGGCCAATGTGGGTTAGAAGGACAATGGTATTGCACAAAGCAAAGATGCGATATACTTGGAGGATCTGGTGGTTGGTGTAATTTTGTTCCTGTTCAAGAAGGAGGAGAGATTGATGGATTATGTTTGCCTTCTGAGCCAGATGATCATAGTTCACCATATGTAACTTCTATAGAAATTGATTTTAGAGATAAGGACAATAGGACTATTCAAGGGCCATTTATCAAGAATGCAAGGAATTTGGATATTTTTGAAGAGATAGCTTGGACTACAGACCATACACACTTAAAGATAAATACATCTGAAATTGGGCAGTGCAAATATAGCTTTGATAGGGGAGCAAATTACGAGAATATGATACCTTTCCCTTGGGCAGCTTCTTCTTTACATGAAACAGATATAAGCTTTTCCGGTGGAGATAAAATAAGAGACAAAACATTTATTTATATTAAGTGCAGTGATATTGCTAATAATATTAATAAGGAAGATAAAGATTATGTGGGCTTTAAATTTTCAGAAGCTCCTGATGAAGAACCTCCAATAATTGATTTTATATCTCCTGCAAATATAAATGTTCCACAAGGTACAAATAATATTAATATGAAACTCTATGCTTTTGATAAAAATGAAGTTAGCGATTGTAGATATTCTAAATCTAATGAAACCTTAAATTATGGAGACATGACTAGCTTTGGAACTAAAGCCAATATTAGATGCAGTCAAACTGATGAAACATGCCAAAAGTTTGAAACCAGTTTTAGCTTAAGTGAAGAAGGTTGGTGTGACGAAATAGAAATTCCTGAAGGTCTAGATAATGTTACAGTTCCATTTAATAGCACATTCTGTCCATTGTTTATTAAATGCGCGGATACACAAAATAATATCATGGACAAAGCCTTTGAGTGGAGCACATTTATTTGGCCAACATTTAAGATGGATGTAATTAAACCCAATAAGAGTTTTGAAACATATGATGATAATTTTGAAATAGAAATTACAACAGAAAATGATGCTAGATGTAGATATAAATTAGGAGAAGAGTGGTTTAATGTAACAACTAGCTTTACAAGAGTTCATAAAATTACTCATGAGGATTTAGTTGGAAGTCCAAGCGGAATAGTTTATAATGTGATATTTGAGTGTACTGATTTTGCTGGCAATTTAGTAAGTGAGGAAAGGATACTAACAGCATTCAGGGATGTCAATCCACCTGTGTTATTAAGAGTTTGGACAACAAATCAACAATTACATATATTAATGGACGAAGAGAGCATTTGCAAATATAGTAATACTAAGAGAGACTTTGACTTTGAAGATATTGAAGAAGTATTTACTATGATTTCTACTAAAGCTGGAAAAGAGCATTATGCAGCTCTAGGAGAAGATGTTTATTATATTAGGTGTAGGGATAAATGGGACAATGAAAACCCAAGCACTTTCATAGTTTATCCATGATTAAAAAAGGACAATTAATAGGGCAGCCCTTTGTGTATATCTTTCTTTTGATAGTAGCAGCTGTAGTTCTTTTTTTGGGCATAAAGGTTTTAGCTAATGTCCTACAATTAGGGGAAAGTGTGGGATATAATGAATTTGTCAATGATTTAAAAAAAGCCGAAAATGAGGTTTACAGTGATAGTTTTGGCAGCACCTTAAGTTTAGAAAATATTAATGTACCTAGCTTTATTTCTGAGATTTGTTTTCTTGATAGATATAGGACCCAAAGCATTAATTTAAGCTTGGTTAGGGATTTAGAGTTGAGAGATTTTATTAATGTTTCTTATTATAGCTCTCAAAACGAAAATGTTTTTTTCGCTTCTGATGATTTGAAGGCTATCAAACTAGAGAGAGTTACACCTATAGATAAAGTTTATAGTGAGCCAATTTCTGAAAATGCATTTGAGAATCCTTTATGTGATGATTCAAGAGATGGAAAAATAAATATATTATTTGAGAATCAGGGAGATAGCATATTAGCACAACGTATATAAATAAAATTGATGAATTTTAA
>CAYWWS010000015.1:4495-6928 GCA_964462105.1 Candidatus Woesearchaeota archaeon | reverse complement strand
GATCTTGCTAGGTGACTGGAGTTCAGACGTGTGCTCTTCCGACCTTTTAGTTTATGAGAAAAGAGGGAATAGGTATACAGTTTAATTGGATATTTGTTGCTATTGCTGGAGCAATGTTTTTAGCATTTTTTGCTTTTTTTGGATCTAGATATTTTGATTTGGAACAAAGCAAGGAGAATGCAAAGATAGTAAGAGCTTTAGATAATTCTATTTTAAATGCTAAGGGATTAAGTCAATATAAGGAGTTTGGTGAAGGATTTAGCAAATTTAAATTGAACTATGACTGCAATGATATTTTTGTTAATAATGAACAGAAATTAGGATTAAATTATATAATATTTGCTGATAACGAGACTAATAGTGTTCTTAGTTTGTGGAGCAAGGAATATAGTAAACCGTATTTTATTGACAACGTTGTGTTTATGTGGAATTCTGATTTGAAATTTTATTTAGATAATAGTTTAAGCGATGATTTCAAAAATGATTTACCTAATGAAATTAAATTAGGCAATAAAGAAGATGCTGATGTTCTTGTTTATTTTGGAAGCGCTAACCCTATACAAGGAAAGAAAGTAATTGCATTTAATGAAAATATAATTAGCTATGTTAATGAAAATAAAAATTTTTATTATAATGGGGATAGTATCTTTGTTTATGGGGCTATGTTTTCAAGTCCTGATGTTTTTGAATGCACTAAAAATAATTTAGAAGAAAGAGAATTAAGCTTAAAAGATATTTATATTAAGAAAGCCCAGTTTTTGAGTGCTAAGTGTGATACATATAGTGAGATAATAGATGCGCTTAAGAAAGGCCAAATTTCTGTTTTAAATGATTTAAATGAGAGGCTTTACAATTTAAACTGTGAGGTGCTTTATTAAATGAAGAAAGGTCAATTAGAGATACAAGAAACAGGATTTGTAATATTTATAGTTGTAGTTATTTTATTGATAGGCTTGGTTTTGTTTTTTCAGTATCAAATAAAGTCTATAGAAAATTTGAATGAAAAATATGAAGATTACAAGTTTGAAGATCTGATAAGCTTTATACCCTCTATGCCTGAATTAAGATACTCTAATTTAGGATATATTGAAGAGAGTATGGATTTTTATAAGGCTTTGGCATTTGCTGAAGTAAGCAATAGGGAATATTATAAATCTCTTTTTGGTTTTAAGAGAATTATATTAAAAATATCTGGAGATCAAGTTGTTTTGTATAACAGGATTTTGCCTAATTATAATAGCTTAAGGAAAATTAGCAGCCCTATTAGTGTTTATAATCCTAATGATGGGAGATATTATATAGGTTTATTGGAGATTGAAAGATATGAATAGAAAAGGACAAGTGGAGGCTTTTGGATTAGTAATAATAGTTGTTTTGCTTGTTTTTATAGGGCTTTTTGTGCTTATTTTCAATAAAGGAATTGATAATAGTAAAAGTAATTATTTGAGCTCTAAAGCTTATAATTTGGCTAATGCATTACAAAAGGCAGATGTAGGAAATAGTGAATTTAAGGATCTCGCTAATGAATGCTGCTTAAATAGCTGTAATTCTAACTCTTGCAGTACTTTAGAAAGCTTTGTTGGCTTGAACTTAAGGCTTTTAGATGAGGAAAGTGGCTTTGTTTTGCAATGTGGTAGTTGTTCTTTAAAGGTTGGAAACTGTTTTTTAGGCATAAATTCTGAGAAATTTAGGGATTCTGATTACGAATTATATACTGTAATATGCCCAAAGTAAAATATAGTATTTTGTTTCTAGTAGTAGTGTATTCTTTAATTGTAATTCATTGAATTAAGGCTTAAAACCATTAAATTTTAAGGAATTGGGGTTTTTTTATTTACTGAAGTGTATAAATGCTTATAAAGCAGGAAAAAGGGTTAAATTCAGTCAAGATTAAACAGATTACAGTATCTTACATTGTAGAGGTGACTTGGTTCTTGATATATAATAAGAAAAAGTTAAACACAAGGAGGTGTTTATTTTAATGAAACGATTAATTAGAAAGATCGCAGCGGCAGGTGCTGGTGGACTAATGTTAATGTCCGCACTTGGAGGAGCATTTGCAGCTGGAGAAACGCTAGCTGATTTACCAGCTCCATTTGTTGTTAGTGACGCATATGTTGCAACAGCAATGGTTGTAGGTAGTGCAGCTGGACTAAATGATGACAATGCAAGAAGCACATTGAAAACATATTTTGACAGCTTAGCGACAGCAGAAGCTGCAGGGCTTGGAGACCAAATTCAAACTGAGGAAATAAAATTACAGGATAACATTGCAACAAGTACGGGTTTGGATACAGTTTACGATGATAGTGACTCAGACTTATTTTTTGATGATGAAGTAAGTATCGGCGGGACATCTTATGATTATCATACAGAATTGCAAGTAAATTCAACAGCAGATAGGTTTGATATAGAAACAAGTCTTACTAGTGA
>CAYWWS010000015.1:2965-4485 GCA_964462105.1 Candidatus Woesearchaeota archaeon | reverse complement strand
TGAAACCGATCCTAAATTAGAAATGAGAAAAAAGGCTCTTAAGTATTGTTATGTTTTCGATGAACAGATACAATTAAATAACACAGCGACTACGTCAAATCCTTTTGATATGCAATTCCTGGGAAAGACTATTAGGGTGGACGCTGTAAATAATGAAACTAAGTTTACTGCTCAAGTAGGAGATACATGGGTTGGACATGCTGGCGAAACTTATACTGGAAATGGTATTACTATGGAAGTAGTAACTGTTGATGCGACTAGTGCTATAGTAGACTTTGGAAATGATCAAAGAACATTAAGCGAAGGTTCTACAATTTCAGAGGGAGATATAGATGTTTACTTAGATAGTGCTGTAGCTGGTGTCGGTGACCTTTCAGAAGCAGTTGCTAAATTTGTTATTGGTGAGGATGCCAGGGTAAGCTATTCAGACGGAGATAAATTCTCAACATATTGTTCGCCAAGTGATGGACATGGTGATCCAGACTGTGACAAGGATAATCCTGATTGGATATGGGACCTTAAAGGATTAGTTAACGCGACTTCAGGAGATGCTAACTCAATTTGTATAGAAAATGACTTTGAGGCATTTACTTCAAACAAAGATCCTGCTGGTGTAGGTGAATATTATGGATTACCAGATGGATTTATATACGTAGGAATAGATGACTTGACTGTAGCTGACACTGATTATATGGATGTCACTATTACTGGAGGCACATCGAATACTGTAGATATTAGTAATGCTGGAGGTATTTATGCTAATTTTAATGCGGCAATTGTCGTGACATTAGAGAGTGACGAAACTGAAGGTTTCGTAATAAAAGATACTAGCCTAAATGCCACCTCAAAAATAACTAGTGATATTAAGACGGATAAGATTTATTTGTGGAGTCATGCTGGTCATAATGGAGAGTTAGCTGTTTTATATGAGGACACTAATAATAAGATTCAGCATGCGGGAAATGCAACATTAAATAACGCAACAATTGCTGGCGCTCCAAGCAATTTTAGTGTAACTATTGGGAACCTAAACAACAAGAATACGAAGGGTGACGATGTTCTTTTGAAGGTGTGGGGAAGTAACATTAGTGATGATTCATTCTGGTTAGGATTTATCGCTGATACAACAGTAAGTGCAAATGATGCCTTTTGGCTTAGGATAAATACTGATATAGATCATGCTAATGCAACACAAGGAATGTTTCAGGGATTTGGAGTTACTGATAATGATGAAGCTAGTGAAGTAGTATGGACCAATAGTAGAGGAACTCACACAAATAATGGGCCATCTTTGATTGCAAACACAACTAATTTATTGATAGGTGGGAAGTCAAAAGATCAGAGAACAGGGTATGGTATTGTGATTAAAAATACTGATACTGGTGGAGATAATGATGAGTTTGTTTTGGATGTCCCAGGTGACAATGTTAAAGCAAATGTAGCAGTTTATGAAGGCGGTGCTGCAGCATCTGTTGAACCAGTATTGACAACTGAATCCGGTGCAACAGGATATGATAACT
>CAYWWS010000015.1:0-2955 GCA_964462105.1 Candidatus Woesearchaeota archaeon | reverse complement strand
CTTGTTGGAGGACCATGTGTCAATAGCTTAACTGCAGACTATTTAGGCGTAACTTATCCAGCTTGTGGATCAGCTTCAGGATTTGCTCCTGATACGGCTGTTATAAAGATGGTTGAGAAAGATGGAAAGAGTGCCTTGATTGTAGCAGGTTGGGAGAAGGTTGACACAGAAAGAGCAGCAAGCAGTGTTGCAGCTGGTGGTCTAACTGGAACAGAACAAATAGTGTAAATAAGTTTTTCCCTTTTTTTCTTTTTTTTATTTTTTGATAACTAATTTAAACGAAAACTTTTTTAATGAAAGTAAATTTTCTAAATCAACATGGAAAAATCTAAAAGAAAACTGTTTTTATCTTTATTCATAGTCTTCATTATGGTTAGTAGCACTTTGGGTTTTATATATGGATTTGGGCAAGGTGGAAATGGAGTATCCTCTTCAAAGAAATATAATGGTTATACATTTACACAGACTCAATCAGGTTGGTCTACATATATACCTAGATTAAATTCTTATCAATCATTTAATTATTTACCTAATGAAGTAGAGAATATAGGTTCTGTTAATATAGAGAGTGACTTTGTTTATATTGTTGATAATGGAAACATAGAATACTCTAATAGGTTGAAGAACATACTTACATATTCCGGTATTGTTTCTCAGACAGCTAGTTTTGATAAGGATAGCACATTGCCTTTAGTAGATTGTACAAGTAATTTTCCTGTTATAGTTTTAAATAAAGAATCTCAAACAACAGAGGTTTATAAGGAGAATAATTGTATATTTGTAAACGGAAATCTTAATAAGGGAGTAGATTTTCTCGCTTATACTGTTTTTGGAATTATAAAATAAGGGATAAAGTGGATAAGAAACAAGAGAGAAATATAACAATAGGCGTCGTAATTTTAGTAGTATTGTTAGTTGGTGCAATTGGCTTGCCTATTGTTTTGAGTTTGCCTTATTCTTATACTTATACTGGGATTGATGGGGTTGATTATAATATAAGTGTTGATAGGCATACTGGAAAATCCATACACATAGTTTCATTTTGGGTAAATTACCAAACAAGGAATAAAGCTCCGGAATTTAGAAAAGAGTACAAAGTACCTTTTGAATATGGGCCTAAAGAATTAGAGTATATACCTATGGACGATACAATTAGAAATACGATTTTTAATAAAGATAAAACTAAGGCCATTTACATAACCAGAAATCCATCTTTAGATTTAGAAACTAAGGGAAAGATGGCTGTATCTATTTTAACTATTGAAAGAATAACTGGGAGAGATATAAGCCCTGCAGTATTTAAAATTGACACTATAAGTGCTGTGACTGAGAAAAACGAACTTGTTCAAGACGTTGATATCTCAGTAATAACTTGCGGTGATTCTGGTAAGAATGGAAGAACTGTAATTCTTTTTGAGAGGAGTAATGAAAATAAGATTTATTTAGATGATAATGATTGTGTTCATTTGGAATTTGTTAGCGATGACGATGCTATTGCTTTAGCTACCAAATTGGTTTACCATTTAATTGGTTTGATGTAATAAAAAGTTTAAAAAGATAAAATACTTAATTATGGGGACATACTAACAGCAAAAAGGCTGCCGATACACTGTTTGTTGTTCAAAACTCGTGGCAGCATGCATTAATTGGGGTGGGTTATGCACAACGGGAAGCCTTCTTCCTTAAGACTAACTCCCAATAAAATTATAAACCAACATTATTCTTGAATAGCCTTTCTTCTGGGGAAATCCCCTGTGCATTCCGTCCTGTGAACTTATAATCAAAGTTCCCTTTGGAGCTATGAACTTTATTATTTTTTTAGAGTCATGTATCCTCATATCCGTTAAAAGGTATCCATTAAATAAATTATAAATAAGATTTATATATCTTAAAAAGCAAAAGCGATGGGTTTTTTCTATAAAAGAGTAAGGTTCATTATCATCTGAAACATCAGTCAAATAAACAAATCCCTTGTAAGCTTTTATGTGCGGGCTATCTACGTGAAATCCTCTGGGATTTTCTAATGAATTCGTATAGTAGGCATTTACGTGGCGAAGATATATATTTTTATTTATTTCCTTTAAAATCTCCTCTATTTTTTCAATATTAACTGCTTCCTTAAATATTGGGTCTATCAAATGAACGTTATTGATGTCCATAAAACCAGTGTCATACGCATCGTTTTTAGAATAATAATTCCTGATGTCAATATCATGTTTTTCAGGTTCTTTAATTATTTTCATTATTTTATCAGCTAGTTGGCAGCATATTTTCTTATCTAAAAAATCTGGGATTGTTACATATCCCTTTTTTTCCAAATGTTCAGCGTTTAAAGACTTTTTGTTATGGTGAAAAAAAGTTTTTATTTCTTTTAAATCAGACATCATAGTTAAAATAAAAAACCTTGAAAATTCCAAAAACCTGAAAAATTGCTTGTTTCTTCTTAAAAAGTTTTTAATCTGCATGGAATTTAAAGATTTTTTTTTCGTATATATACTTTTCCTTTATTAATCTTTTGATTGAATTGCATTGTTAATTAAGCAGTTGTTTTTAGTGCAAAAATTATGATTGAATTATTAACTTTTTTTCATTTTTAATAGAGAATACTGTGCTTATATAGTAGTAAAACTTTTTAATAAAAAGTTTTAAAAGTAGTTCTTGTTCTAATAAAACTTAGTGTGCCGCGATCGCCTAACTCGGTATGGCGCAGGTCTTGAATTTTTTATAATAGAAAACCTGTTTCCGCAAGGATGTCTGGGTTCAAATCCCAGTCGCGGCGTATTATGCTTGCGGCTGACTTAGATTTTTTTCTTCGTATATTTTATATATAACTACGAGTATGGAAAGCACTAATGGGCCTATTATTATGCCGATTAATCCCATTAATTCTATTCCTCCGAATATGCCAATAAGTATTATTACGGGGTCTATTTTTGATCTTTGGCCTATTAATAT
>CAYWWS010000014.1:8745-9410 GCA_964462105.1 Candidatus Woesearchaeota archaeon | reverse complement strand
TATAAAGGTTGTAGCAAATACTGAAGTGGAAGAAAGTCCTCCTTTAAATAAAGAATCCTTACAAAAAACATCTTCAATAAGTTTAGGATCAGGAGATCCTTATAGAGACTATATTAATTCCCCTATAATCTCAGATTCATTACCAAGTTCAGGAAATTTGTTTGCCGATCCAAATACAGGAGCAGCTATATTTCTTTATCCAATAAAAATTCCAGCAGGAACAAACGGCTTGCAGCCAGTTTTAAGTTTAAATTATAACAGCTTTAATAAAAATAGTTATCCTGAATTAATAGGTAGTGGCTGGTCTTTAACAGAAAGTTATATACAAAGAGATGCTCATTATTCTCCAGATGACATATCTGATGATAAATTTATATTAATTCTAAATGGACAATCAAATGATTTAGTATATGATCCATCAGATGGGAGATATCATACTGAAATTGAATCTTATTTATGGATTAAAAATTTACCTGGTGGAAGCAATTCTAAAAAAGAATATTGGGAAGTAAAAACAAAGGATGGAACTACCTATAGATTTGGTTACAATATAGACTCGGAATTAGAGTCAAATTATAATAATTATGTAACTAGGTGGTATCTTGATCGAGTAGAAGATACCCACGGAAATAGTATATTCTATTCCTATACTGAAAATCCCTATT
>CAYWWS010000014.1:4805-8735 GCA_964462105.1 Candidatus Woesearchaeota archaeon | reverse complement strand
CTCAGGTGATATGACTGTAACTTACTTGGATAAAATAGAATATAATAATGATAAAGAAAGAAAGATTACATTTATTTACGATGCATTACCCCGCTCGTGGACAGTCTTTGATAATGGAAATAAAGTAAAAAGAACGCACAAATTGAACGAGATAAATATATATGCTAATGATAAACTAGTTAGGAAATATTCTTTAGGATATTCAGCTAACGATGTTGGAACAAGGGTTTATATTTCAAGCATTACAGAACATGGCAGTGATGGTTCTTCATTACCTCCAACAACATTTACATATACACCTATAAACAAGGGTTGGGAGAGAGACCAAGAGGTTGAAGGTAGGCTTCCTAAGATACCTTTTTCAGAAGATGGAGTTGATACAGGAGCTAGACTTGATGACCTAAACAAAGACGGATTAATTGATATATTATGGTACTCTGAAGCTTTAGCTAATTCAAGAAAAGCATATCTTAATTCTTATGGTGGAAATTTTGTTGAATCATCTTATTATACACCGCCTTCAGGCTCCTATTTTGCTGACGAAGCCTATGGCTATTATTATGATGCTGGAGTTAGAGTTGGTGATTATAATGGAGATGGGTATCCAGATTTAATAAGAGGATTTAAAGATGAAGATGGCTATACTCATTATGATATATGGAAAAATACAGGAAATGGGTGGACTTCAGTAGATACAGATTTTGTAACATTGTTCTCAGAATTTGCACATTCAGGCCTATCTACTTACAAATATACAGATTATGGTGTTCAGTTAGTTGATTTAAACGGGGATGGATATGATGATGTTATAAAAGGAAAATCTAATGAAAATAAGAGAGCATGGATAAACAATGGAGGTAGCTGGTCTAGCGCTGCTAAGTGGAATCTACCTTCAGATGTTTATTTGATTGAGAGCGACGGCGATGACGAGGGTGTTAGATTAGTTGATGTAAATGGGGATGGTTTAGTTGATTTGTACAGATCTGATGATTCTGACAAAAAAGATTTGTGGCTTAATACTGGTAGCGGATGGCTTTTAGATGATAAATGGCAAGTAAGCAAGTTACCAGATAATGTTGATGCAGGAAATGATGATGATGGCATAAGAATTGCTGATGTAAATGGGGATGGTTTAGCAGATGTTGTAGTTGGTAGGTCTTCTAGTTCAAGCGCATTTATCAACGTAGGCGAAGATTGGCTACAAGATTATTCATGGCACATTCCTACTTATGCCGAATTTGTAGATAATACTGGAGATAATGAAGGAACGAGACTTGCGGATATTGATGGAGATGGATCTTTAGATATTATTAGGATGAAGAATCAAGGGGGTGCTACATTTAAATTATTCTGGTCAAATAAAGCAATAAAACCCAGCTTACTTGATGAAGTAAAATTAGCTTCAGGTGGTAAAATAAAAATAGAATATATGAGTTCTGCTGAAACTCCTTCAAATAAGATGGGTTTTAATCAGTGGATTGTAAAATCTATCTCCGAAATTGATCTTCCAACACATCACGAAACAAATGAATATGTTGATTGTACACCAGTGTTATGCGATTCAGGTTATGACGATAAAGGTATTGACTGCTCAAATCCAACTACCTGTAAAAGAGCGTGTGTCAAGGAAGGTAGTGGTTGTCAGAACTGGAATTTAATTATTGATGAAAAGAAATCATGGTCAAACTTTGATTTTGAGGATGGTGAAATTGGAACAGGACTATTCCAATATTCAAATTTTCAGTCTAATAAATGTTACAAAGTTGAATCATTTTCTGGCAGCAACCTTGTTAAAAGAAGCGATATAGATAATGAGGATGACAGTGAAACTGATTCTGTAATGGCCTTATATTGGAGAATGAACGGGCTTACATATCAACCTTGGGGCGGGTATTGTGAACCTGATAATACAGGCGATTTGCTTGATTACCGCGATCATTATCTTATAGATGATAGTGAAAATGGTGATGATTATGATAGCGCAGATGATCTAGGTGGAACTTGGTCTGGTTATTGTATGCCCCAATCAGTAAGCTGCGAAGGATATGGTAAATGCACAAATGATTGTTACGGTAGAACCTGGGAATTTAATTTAATAACATCCCCAGATATGCCAAATAACTATGATGCAAAAAGCCCTGGTGATAGCGATGGAGTATGCAAGGCTTACCAAAAATGGACTGATGCAGAGAATGATTATATCTATTTCAAAGATGATGAATATGTTGGTATGAAATTATGGGAAGCCAATTTAAATGTCGATGATAGTAAGGATAAGGTATGTCAGAAAACGCTTTCTAAGAAGACAACCTATTATTATAAAGATGGGTTATATGATAATGATGATAAAGAATTTAGAGGATTCGGTTATGTAGAAGAGATAAAGCCAGATAGTAGCAAAGTTAAACATTATTTCCATCAAGACGATGCTAA
Source organism: Candidatus Woesearchaeota archaeon (assembly GCA_964462105.1). GTDB lineage: Archaea > Nanobdellota > Nanobdellia > SCGC-AAA011-G17 > CAYRAU01 > CAYWWS01. Next base: position 6,302 of record CAYWWS010000014.1, on the reverse strand, counting down.
GAAAGGAATGGAATATAAGACAGAAATATATTCAAACAAGAATGAACTTTACAAGGATATTAAGAACACTTACAGTTCATTATATAAATATGGATATTATATAACTAACTTAGATTCTCAAAAAGAAACTACATATCATTATTCTTATAATGCTCAATTTAATGAAGAGAAGGATATTGATATAAATGTAGGGTATAACTGGGATTTTGTAGGATATTATTCAAATTCAAATTATAGGTTAGGGCAGTTATTTAAACCAACAAAAAATTCTATTGGAAAAGTGCGTCTTTATCTTGGAGGAACTCTAGGTGAGCATAAGTTTGATTATTCAAAAACATTTATATCCCTAAAGATTGAAATACGATCCAATTCAGTAGATGGTACTATAATATCTTCACGAAATGTTCCGATAGTTGAGCTTAAATATGGAGATAATTTTATAGATATTCCTGCTGCAAAAGTTATTCCGGGTAATCTATATGTATTACGTCTTGAGTGTGAGGGATGCAAAAATAGGGAAGGCTACGATGATGATTATATTAAGATGTTACATTACCCAGAATCTTATGAGGATTCATATCCTAACGGTCAGGTGATTTCGTCAAAAGATAATGGTGCTTGGTCTTATTCAGGACATGTAGGCAATTATCCAACAGACATTACGAATGGTCCAGAGGATTTACGTTTTGCCACGTTTACAGGATGCTCAACCTGTTCGGATAATTTTATTCAGACAATAGCTATTAATTACCGATATGATCAATATGGGAATATAATAAAGACAGAATATTTAGGATATGAAGAATTTGATGCATCTGAAAACTTAATAAATTCCGACGCTAATTCCAAGGATAATAAATATGAATATAAACTCTATGAAATAGATACAAATAACTGGATTGTTAGTAATCCTATAAAAGCAACATTAAAAGATTCAGACGATTCAACAATTGCAAGTGAATCATATTTCGTTTACAATGCTCGTGGAGATTTATTAATAGAACAATCTTGGTTAAACGCGGGAAATAATCCAACGATAAATTACAATTATAATTCATATGGAAACTTAATATCAAAAAAAGATTCAAATGACCATACAACTAGATACGATTATGACAATACAAACACTTTTGTGACAAAAATAACTAATGCAAAAGGTCAGTCATCCAATTTCGTCTATGATTTAGGAACAGGTAATCTACTGTTGGAAATAGATCCAAATGAATTTAAAATAGAATACAAGTACGATTCTTTCGGAAGAATACTCAAAGAAGTGGATCATTCTGATTCATTAATTAATCCTATTGTAAAATATGAATACTATTTTGATGGTTCTGCTCCTGAAAAAATAAAAGTAATGTATAAAGAAAGCGACTCAAACACATTAGATGAAATTTATTTCTATGATGGCTTTGGAAGAATTATTCAGATTAAAAAAGAAGCGGAAGATTCAAAACAAATTGTACGAGATGTATACTATGATGTATTAAGCAGAAC
>CAYWWS010000014.1:0-4795 GCA_964462105.1 Candidatus Woesearchaeota archaeon | reverse complement strand
AAAATAAAGTAATCCTTACTTTGTACCATCAACCCAAGATTATTCACCTCCTGTTTCAGTAGACTCAACTATTTATGCATATGATGTATTAGATAGAGTTACTAAACTAACAACTCCGAATCTTAAAGAAAGTAGATTTGAATATTATCCAAAAACAATATCGTTTTATGACGCTAACAATCACAGAAAAGACTATATTATGGATGCTTATGATAATATAATTTCTGTTAAAGAATATACTAATGGAACTTCATATATAACTAGCTATAAATATGATGTAACAAATCAATTAACAGAAATTCAGGATAGTAAAAATAATAAAATAAGATATACATATGACTCCATTGGCAGAAAGACAAAATTAGAAGATCCAGATTTAGGTATATGGACTTATTCATATGACTCAAATGGAAATCTAATCCAACAGAGAGATGCAAATGGTAATGCAATAACTTTAAGTTATGATGATCTAAACAGGGTTTTGTCCAAAAATAATATCAGGTATTATTATGATGAAAACACAAAAGGAACATTATCAAGAGTTGTAACACCACAATTAACAATAAGGTACTATTATGATCAAAGACTAAGGAACATTAAAGAAGAAAAAATTATAGATGGAATTACCTTTACAACAGAATATGCTTATGATTCTATGAATAGGATAATTTCAAAGAAACTTCCAAATAATGAGGTAATTACATACGCCTATGATAACCAAGGAAACTTAAAGCAATTAGGTAATATAGCTTCTATAAAATACAACCAGCTTAATCAGCCTGTATCTAGAACTTATGCAAATAATTTAGTAACAGATTTAACTTATGACTCTAAAGATTTTAGGCTAAACAGAATTAAAACTTCTAATTTACAAGATTTAAACTACAAGTATGATAATGTTGGCAATATTCTCGAAATAAATAATTTGGTCAAAAATAGAAAAGAAGAGATGAATTATGATGATTTAGATAGATTAACGAGTGCAAAAATGGGAAATGATTTTAATCTAGGTTATACTTATGACAGCATTGGAAATATGCTAAGTATTAAAAATAAAGATTCAGGAGAAGAAATTACATTTAGTTATGGGATTTTGGCACATGCCCCTAATAAAGTTACAGGACTTAATGAAACACAATCAGATTCTGATAGAGATGGTTTTCCAGATAATATAGACAATTGCCCTTATAATCATAATCCTAATCAGGAAGATGCGGATGGTGATGGCATAGGAAATGCTTGCGATACTAATGCGATAGTTTGTAATGTTGATAGTGATTGCGGAACTAATGGATGGATCGAACAACCATATTGCACTGAGAATAAGAATATTTACAGAAAATATTTATACTATACCTGTAATAATAGAGGAACATCTACAGCATACTGTTCAAACTCAACAACGATGAGGTTTATACAAAGTTGTATAGATGGTAATGATTTTACAGCCGATATATGTCAGGCTGGAGCTTGTTCAAATCCTCCAATAATATGCTCAAGAGATGAAAATTGTAATGATAGTAACCCTAAAACAAAAGATATTTGTAATTATCCGGGAGAATTAACTTCAAGTTGTTCTAATGTAGAGATTAATACAAACTTAAGAATGTCTATAGCCTATAATTGGGAAGGTAATAACAAGGAAATTATTAGTGGTTGGGATGAAGCATCATGCGAAGATAAAGACGCATGTATTTACAATAAGAAGTGTTATTCTTCTGGAAGTGTATACCCTGAAAGAGGCGGGCCTGATTGTTCTTTGGAAAATACTCCTGGGAAAGGTTGCGATACTGTTTGTCATGATGGTAGGTGGTATATGTGTAGAAGCAACATAGATTATTTAAAAACAAATGAAATTATAGAAGGAAAAGCATGCGTGTATGGAGGTGCATGGGTTCCTTATGTTCCATGTGACAATACTTATGGTTCTGCATGTGGCTGGAAAACATCAATTAAGAGATCAAAAGTTTATAATTGGGAAGGTAATAATATGACTATTATTAGTAGTTGGGATGAGGCAAGATGCCATGAAAATGATTGTGTTTATAACTGGAAGTGCTACCAGCCTGGCAGTTTCCATCCCCAAAAAGGAGGGGATGTAGAAACTGGTAAATGTATTACTCCAAGAACTTGCGACACAGTATGCTCTAATGGAGTATGGAATACGTGCAGAAGCAATATAGACGGTGTTAAAATAGAAGACTATACTTGTAAACATGGAGGGGTATGGTTGTAGTTTTATAAAATGATTTTTGTGCAAAGCTTTTATTGATAACATTTATAAACAGTTATATTTCTAAGGTCTTATGGCAGAACAGCAGTTATTATTACCTTTGGAGAAATACCTTAAGGCAGGCTTGCATATAGGCAATAAATTTAGGACAAAATACATGAGTCCTTTCATATATAAAATAAGGCCTGATGGCTTATCTGTTTTGAATATTCAGGAGATTGATAGAAGATTAAAGATAGCAGCTGATTTAATGAGCCAATATAATCCTGAAGATATATTAATTGTCTGCAGAAGAGAAAATGGCTGGGATGCTGCCAGGAAGTTTGCAGAGCTAACAGGCGTAAAAATATTTGCAGGGCGTTACCCTCCGGGAATTTTAACAAACCCTAATCTGGAAAATTTTATTGAAACTAAATTGGTTTTTATAACAGATCCAATACCTGACAAGAATGTTGTAATAGATGCAGCAAAATTAGGAATACCTGTAATTGCTTTATGCGACACAAATAATGATGCTACTGGATTAGATTTTATAATTCCATGCAATAATAAAGGTAAGAAAAGTCTTGGTTTAATCTTCTATGTTTTGGTAAGAGAATACTTAAAAAATCGAAATATGCTAGAGGGCAAGAACATTAAAGAAGAAGACTTCGAATCTGAATAAAAACATTTAAATATAACTATGCTAACACATTCTTTAGAAGAGGTGTTTTAATGAGAAAAATAGTTTTAATTATTTTTATGCTATTATTGTTCTTAAATTTGGTTAATGCTCAGCTTGAGGTTTCAGTAAAGCCTGTGAATGACATTATATTGCCTAATGAAAAAGCAGTCTTTGACCTGACAATAACAAATAAAGATGGTTTTAAGCATACTTTATCTATTGTCTATTTGGATGTAACTTGGTTATTTGAGTCAAATCCAAGTAAAATAGTTTTAAATCCTGATGATTCTAAAACAGTTACAGTAAGCTTTACGCCTAAGAGGGGCATAGAGCCCTACATTTATGTCATCCCAGTCAGCATATACTCGGAAGATAATCCAAATATTAGAGAAGACTCCAATGTTAAAATAAAAGTTGTTGGATTTGATAGGGCATTAGATATTAAATTTAAAGTTCCTAGTACTATAGACCCACTAAAAGAAACTCTAGCTGTATTGGAAATGTATAATATGCATAATCTAACCTTGAAAAATATTAATTTGGATATTAAAAGCGATTTTTTAAATGTAAATAAAAAATTAAATTTTGAACCTTATGGAAAGAAGAGCGAAGAATTTAAGCTTAATATAGGACCTAAAACAGAACGCGGAATATACAATTTGGATTTAAAATTATCTTTAGAGGGAAATTATCTCTATAATAATATTGAAGAGCTAAATATAGGCTTTGCAGGCAATGTACGTGAAATAAAAGATGTTGATGAATCATTTTTGTTAAGAAAAACTACTGTAATATTTACAAATGAAGGAGATGAAGATACAAGAGAGGTTCATTCCATAGCTCTTGGCAACTGGATTAGCAAAACATTTACAGACTATAATGTAAAACCTTATGCTATTAAAAAAGACAATAATTATCTTGCTGAATTTAGATTTGATTTAAAACGTGGAAGAATTTACAAGATAGAGGCTGTAACAAATTATAGGACCCCTATTATTTTGTTAATAATCATAGCAGCTTTATTATACTTAGGCATTTCTGTATCTAGTGATAGGATTGTAATGGCAAAGAGAGTCATTGTAATTAAGAATAAACAAGGCATAGCTGATATGAAGATTCAGATTATAATAAAGAATAAAGGGAGTGCTGTAAAAGAGGTTAAGGTGATTGATCAGCTTCCTAAATCAATTAGAGTACCTACAGAATACAGCATTGTTAAACCAAACCATGTTAAGAGGGATGCCTTGGGAATTACAACAATGGTATGGGATATTCGCGGTTTGTTACAAGGGGAAGAGAGAATTCTTGGATATAGGATTAAACATGATAATCCTCTTAAAGGCATTTTTACAATACCAAGATCTGTTGTCAAGTATAAAACAGGTTTAGGAAAAGTTGTAACAATTCATAGCAATAAGACAATAGTATCTGGTTAAACCAAACTTCTTTTAATTTATTATTACGTTTAACTTAAAATCTGGGCTAGAAATCATACTTTAACACGCCGAAGAAATCCATTGGCCTTGCTTTATCTTTCCTAAAATTTAGAATTACATCAGAAAAGCTTTTGTCTTTAGTTTTTAATTTCTTCAGAAAATCATAAGCTTCTCTTTTAATTGATATATTCATACTTACCATAAGTACACATAGTATGTACCCATATATAGACTTTGTGTCAAATAATTTTTGAAAAGAATAGGTAAGCTATAAGCCGTCTTTTGTCAAACCCTTGCTCTAAAAAAGAGGTCATTGAAGATTTGTCCTAACATTCTACTAAGCGTCTCGAAGACTTGCACCAGGTTAGGGTCCTTCGTTTCAACGTTTCTTAGTATCTATTCAGCTGGTTAACTCAAGCCTATTGCTAAGCTCTTCGCAAGCCACATCTTTAACAATACTAA
>CAYWWS010000013.1:0-9681 GCA_964462105.1 Candidatus Woesearchaeota archaeon | reverse complement strand
TCAACATTTCCTTTATCTTTGTCTATGCTGGCTTTTTTTATCTCTGATAAGAAATCATCCGACAATGCTTTTTGCGAGTAAGGCCTAGGATCAAAACTGGAGAAAATGTCATTATAATTATTCACCCAGATGCTTATTCCAGGACTTTGTAATACCTTTTCAGTCTCTTCTTTAAAATGTTTAGAATGATGCTTCAACCTCTTTTTCATCGCTACTACTAACAATTTAGTTGTATTTAATCCTTTCTTTTATTAATTCATAAACTTTAAATAAGCATTAAAATTACTAATTTTATGACTATTGTTATAGGTTTTCCTGATTCTAAAAGTCTGGCTAGAAAGATAGCAAAACGAATCAAAGCAAAGTATTCTGAACTGGAATTAAAAAAATTTCCAGACAATGAGACTTATCTAAGATTTAAGATTGATGTTAAAGGCAAGGATCTGATATTTGTTCAAAGCTTGGACAAACCAAAAGAAAAAATAATAAATTTAATATGTGCAAATGAAACAGCCAGGAGTTTAGGTGCTAAAAAAGTTATTCTAGTTGCTCCATACTTGGCTTATATGCGCCAGGATAAAAGATTCAAACCAGGGGAGTGTATTTCTAGCAATATTTTAAGAAAATTATTAAGATTTGATAAGATAATCACAATAGATCCTCATCTGCATAGGCACAAAAGCTTAAGCCACGTTCTTAATAATGCATTAATGTTATCCAGCAATAAGTTAATTGCAGATTACATCAAAAAGAATCTCAAATCAAGCCTGATTATAGGTCCAGACACCGAATCTTACCAATGGGCCGAAGAGATAGCCAAACATGTTAAAAGTCATGCTATTATTTTGAAGAAAGTAAGGTTTACTTCAAAAAATGTAAAGATTAAAGTCAAGAACAATATTAGTCTAAGTGACAGAGATGTTGTAGTAATTGATGATATTATTAGCACAGGCCATACTATGCTAGAAACAGTGAAACAAGTCAAAAAGCACGAGGCAAGAAATATTTATTGCATAGCTGTTCACGGTCTAGATATAGAAAATGCTTACGATAAGCTAAAGAAGTTAGGCGTTAAAAAAATTATAACAACTAATACTATAGCTGGAAAGAATAGTTTAATAGATGTTTCTAATATTATTGCTAATGAATTAAAATAAGATGAATGATAATAAATATATTTTGGGTGAAAGAGAGGAGATGACAACATTCTTAGAATTTTGCAGATCGCATGGGTTTAAGTTAGATAAAACTTCAATAGAACTTTTATGGATAGACGTTTATGCATCTAGATATTCTGGAGGTGAGAGAAAGTTTAATTACGAAGAAGAACTTAATAATGGTTTACTAAAAAGGTTGGAAGATGCTTAAAAAAGTTTTATTTGACTTCAGTGGAAATAAGTATTACTGGGAAAAAGGAGACTTAAATACCAAATATGGCTTAATCAGAGAATCAGAATTAAAAAAAGACAAGGATAAAGTAACATCTAATAAGAGAAAGGAATTTTTTGTTTTAAAAGCAAATTTCTTGGATAATCTTGCCAGAATTAAAAGAGGGCCGGCAATAATGCTGCCAAAAGACATTGGACTTATCTTAACTTATGCAAGTATAAATAAAAACTCTGTTGTCTTGGAAGCTGGAACAGGCTCTGGAATGCTTGCAATTTATCTAGCAAGAATAGCCAAGAAGGTTTACAGCTACGAGCTAAATAAGGAATTTTATGAAATAGCCAAAAGAAATCTGGAATCCTTAAAGATTAATAATGTTATATTAAAAAATAAGGATGTTTTTAAGAAAATTGACGAGAAAAACCTGGATGCTATAATCCTGGATATGCTGGAGCCGTGGAAAGCTATTGAAAACTGCAAGAAAGCATTAAAACAGTCAGGATATTTAGTTGCTTACATAACTAATATTTATCAATTAACAACATTAATGAATAACAAATCAAGGTTGTATGTTGAAAAGATTGTTGAAGTAATTGAAAGGGACTGGATATTCGATAAATTAAGGATAAGGCCTAAAAGCAATATTATCGGCCATACTGGTTTTCTTGTTTTCTTAAGAAAATAATCTACCATAACTGTCTTTAATCATCCTTCTAGTATTATCATAAGATTCCCTCATACCTTTTTTACCTTCAATACCGACCCATAATAAAGCTGTTTTGATACCTATTCCTGGTGATGGTTTTTTGTATGCTAAAGAAGCAACAAGTCTTGGTATTGCATAAAGTGTAAAATAACCTGCAAGCCACATCTCTCTGGCATGCTTATCTACAAAATCTCCAGCTTCGTTAAAATTAAGAAATCTTAATCCAGATGATATAAAATATGAGGCAACAGGAGCAATTACTAAACCTTCGCCCTCATAAACCCTTGTTATGTGTATTGGGCTGCCAATTATTACATTTCCAGTAGTTAGAAGATAATCTCTCTTTAGGTTAATGGCTTTAGCTATCTGCCTCTGTCTTGTAGGTCTTTGATCACCCAATGCCCAAGAAACAAATCCGTAAGAGGTTGCCCATTTAGCAGCATAATTTAAATAAGATAATAAAATTCTATCATCTGGAAGTTTTCTGTCTCTCATCCACTCCATTGATGCTCTAACATGGTTGCCAAATTTATTAGTTAACCAAGATCTAATACCACTTTGCCCATTGCCATTAAAATGGTGGTTTACTATAAATTCAACACTATCATCCTGATAGCATTCATCGGTTATAATCTCTAATGACATACTAATCTTATAAGCAAAAGGTTTAAAAAGAGTGTTTTGTTAATACCAGACAGTCAAGTTGCTTATTCTTTAACTATCTGGCAATATAAAGGAAAATTAGGAGTATTTAAAGTTTATGAAAATGGAAAATATTGAGAAATTAGTGCCTGATACGTCCATTATAATAGAGGGTGTATTAAGCCAAAAGATTGAAAAGAAGGAATTTAAGGTAGATGAAATTATAATACATGAAGCTGTTCTATCAGAATTAGAGCATCAAGCCAACCAGGGAAAATCAATTGGTACAATAGGCTTGGAAGAGATTAAGAAGCTAAAAGAGCTAGCTGGAAAATTAAAATTTAACCTGCATTTTTCTGGAAGAAGGCCAAATCCTGCTGAAATCAAACATGCCTCTCTTGGAGAGGTCGATTCCTTAATTAGAGACCTTGCTTATGATGAAGATGCTACATTGTTAACAGGCGATAAAGTACAAAGCAAGGTTGCAGAAGCAAAAGGAATGAAAATAATTTATATAGAGCCTGTAATCAAGTCAAGGAAATTAAAACTAGATAAGTTCTTCGACAAGGAAACAATGAGTGTTCATCTTAGAGAGAATCTGCAGGGCATTGCCAAGAAAGGTTTGCCTGGAAATTGGCAGTTTGTTTATATTACTAAGGAGAAATTCAGCCAGGATGAGATATATGAAATAAGCAAGGAGATTATTGAAGAAGCTAAAATAAGAAAAGATGGTTTTATTGAGGTTGAAAGAAGAGGCTCAACAATAGTTCAATTAGGAGATTATAGAATTGTAATTACAAGACCGCCATTATCAGATGGCTGGGAAGTAACAGCTGTAAGGCCTGTTGCCAAATTGAATCTTAATGAGTATAAATTAAGCGAGAAATTAATTACTAGAATTACAGAAAGTGCTGAAGGAATTTTAATTGCTGGTTCGCCAGGGATGGGAAAAACTACATTTGCAACAGCTCTAGCTGAGTTTTATGCTAATAAAAATAAAATTGTTAAAACAATTGAAGCTCCAAGAGACTTGCAATTAGGCGATAATATCACCCAATATTCAATTAGTCACGGGACTAGTCAGGAGATTCATGATATATTGTTGTTGACAAGACCTGATTATACAATATTCGATGAGATGAGGAATACAGAAGATTTCAAATTATTTGCCGATTTAAGATTATCGGGAATTGGCTTGGTTGGAGTTTTGCATAGTACAAATCCAATAGATGCTATTCAAAGATTTATAGGTAGAATAGAACTGGGAGTTATTCCTCAGGTAGTTGATACTGTTTTATTCATTAAAAACGGGCAGGTCTTTAAAGTTTTAAGCTTGGCGATTACTGTTAAAGTTCCTAGTGGGATGACAGAAGAGGATTTAGCAAGACCTGTTGTAGAAGTAAAAGATTTTGAAACCAATGAATTAGAGTCCGAGATTTATAGTTATGGAGAGGAAACTGTTGTCATACCTGTCCAGACAACTAAAAGAAAGACATCTGGGGCTAAAGAACTGGCTGCTAAGCAGATTGAAAGGGAATTAAGAGAATTGACAAATGCAGTAAAAGCAGAGGTTGTTAGTGATCATAAAGCTATAATCTACGTTGCGGAAGATGATATTGCCAGGATAATCGGCAAGCAGGGAAAGAACATGGAAAAAATAGAGCAGAAACTGGGGATTAACTTAGAAGTGAGATCTATTCATGAAAAGGATGAAAATCAGGAAATCAAGCTTAAGGTCGAGGAGAATAAGCATTTTATTGAATTTTATGTTGATGAAAGTTTAATTGGAGAGCATATTGACTTTTACTTGGATGATAAGTTCTTATTTACCGGAATAGTTGGCAAGAAATGCTCTATAAAAATAAGCAAGAAAAGCCAGCTAGGCTTAACTTTAATAAGGGCTTTGGATACAGGGCAGAAAATAAGCTTAAGAATTTAGAAAAATATTTAATCTAGCTTCAATTCTTAGTCTTATGACTAATGTTGAGCAGCTTGTTGGAGTAGCAGCGACAAGATTAGCAGAAGATATAAGTGCTAATACTATAATTGCTATTGAACAGGCTAAAAAAGAGGAATATAGCGAAGATTATCTACATATGGATGTAATTGCTACCATATTTAAAAAAATAAGGAAAGGTGTTTACAGCAAAATCCAGTATCAATCGAGAATTAGACGCTTGGAATCTGGTTCTATAATCCCAATTAAGGAATTGATCATGGAAGGAATCCATAAAAATTACATCCAAAAAGATGACAGGATTGTTTGTGTTGTAGATGAAAGCGTTGGCATGGGATATAAATCATTAATGTTCATTTTAGATGTGGATAAAGTATTTTTTGATATATCAACGCATAAGCTAGCAGAAAATATTAATTCTGATGTAATAGAAGCAGTAATTAACATAGCCCAAGAAATAGGAAGAGAAGGAAGAGAGGGCAAAAAAATAGGAACATCTTTTGTAGTTGGAGACAAGACTGAAATATTAAAATATACCAAACAGTTATTTATTAATCCATTTACAGGATACAGTGAAGAATCAAGAAAGATTACAGATCCTCTGATAAAAGAAACAATAAAAGAATTTGCCCAGTTGGATGGCGCTTTTATAATTGATAAAGATGGCACTATTGTAAGCACAGGCTCTCACATAACAGCGGATGTTACTGAAGTTAATATATCAAGTGGTCTTGGGACAAGGCATAGAAGTGTTGCAGCTATAACAAAAGCTACAAGCTGTATCGGTGTTGTAGTAAGCCAGTCCGGCGGCAGGGTTTCTGTATTTAAAGAAGGAAAAATCGTAATGAAATTATAAATTAATATTATAAGTTAGATTAATTTTAATAAAGTTTAAATAGCCCTTTTAGTTAATTAGTTTATGGATTTTAAAAAAGAGATTGCTAAATTATTAAACAAAGAAGTTAAGCTGGAAAATATTCAAGGCTTAATAGAAACTCCTCCTGAAGATAATCTTGGGGATTATGCATTTCCTTGCTTTGTTCTAGCTAAAATATTAAAGAAGAATCCTAATGAAATTGCTAAAGAATTATCTAAAAAATTAAAAAGCAAATATTTTATTAAAATTGAAGCCAATGGTCCTTACCTAAATTTCTTTATTGATAAATCAATCCTAATTAAAGAAGTATTAAATGATGTTGATAAGTTAAAAAATAAATATGGCTCTTCAAATATTGGAAAGAATAAAAAAGTAATGGTAGAGTTTTCAAGCCCAAATACAAATAAACCATTACATCTAGGGCATTTAAGAAACATTTTTTTAGGAGATTCTCTCTCCAAAATCTTGGAATTTAACGGTTATAAAGTTATTAAAGCTAACTTGAACAATGACCGCGGAATTCATATCTGCAAATCAATGCTGGCGTATCAGAAATTTGGAAATAATAAAAAACCAGATAAAAAGCCAGATCATTTCATTGGGGATTTCTATGTTTTATATGAGAAAAAGAAGAGCAATGCCTTAGACCAGGAATTGAAAGAGATGCTGATTAAATGGGAGGCAAATGATAAAACTGTAAGATTTCTATGGAAGAAATTAAATAATTGGGCCTTACAAGGCTTTAGCGAGACTTATAAAAGGTTAGGAATTAAATTTGACAAACAATACTATGAAAGCAAATTTTATGATAAAGCTAAACAAGTTATTAATGAAGGATTAAAAAAAGAGATATTCACCAAGCAAGATGATGGTTCTGTAATTGCAGGATTGAGCGACTATGGGTTGCCAGACAGAATCTTGTTAAGAAGCGATAATACCTCTATTTACATTACACAAGACATATACTTGGCAGAATTAAAATTTAAAGAGTTTAAATTATCCAAGTCAATCTATGTTGTGGCAAATGAGCAGAATCTGCATTTCAAGCAATTGTTTAAGATTCTTGAGTTGCTTGGCTATAAATGGGCAAAAAACTGCTATCATTTAAGCTATGGTTATATTTCTTTGCCTACTGGCAGGATGAAATCCAGGGAGGGCAATGTAGTAGATGCTGATGATTTATTGAATGAAATGGAGAATATTGCTGAAAAAGAAATAATTAAGCGTGAAAAATTAAGCAAGCAAGAATTAGCTAGGAGAGGCAAGGCAATAGGCCATAGTTCATTGAAATTCTTTATTTTGAAATATGATCCAAGCAAGGATTTTGTATTTAATCCAGAGGAAAGCTTAAGCTTTGAAGGTTATACAGGACCTTACATCCAGTATACAGTTGCAAGAATTAACTCTATATTAAAAAAAGCTGGATACAAAAATAGCAAGATTAATTTTGGTTTATTAAACAATGATCTGGACTTTAAATTAAACAAGATGCTGGATTTATTCAAGGAAGTAATAATAAAATCCTGCGATGAATACAAGCCGAGTTTGCTGGCAAATTACATCTTTGAGCTAAGCCAGCTGTTTAATGAGTATTATCATAAATATCCAGTTATTAATGAAGACAAGGATTTAATGAAATCTAGATTGTTCTTGATTAAAAATGTCAAGCAGGTATTAGAAAACGGCTAAACCTACTTGGGATTGCTGTTTTAGACAGGATGTAAATCTTTTTAAATTAATTAATAAATTTCGTATCAAGGGCTCGTAGCTCAGCTTGGATCAGAGCGAAGCACTCCTAATGCTTAGGTCGTGGGTTCAAATCCCATCGAGCCCGTTAAGTGTTAACACTTTTTAGTAATAACAAAAGAAAAGGTTTATAAATGAGTAATTTCTGATAAATTTGATTAAAATGGAGCCAGAAGATTTAGCAGCTGAAATCTTTAGAAGATTTGAAAGCAGAAATAAAAGCGAAGATATTGTAAGCATATGCGCTTATGAGTATAAAGAATTCAGAGATGGCAAATTAAATATGGTAAGGCATTGGCTGTCTGGTAAGCCAGAAGAAACAATTTTTTGCAAACCAATTACTGGTTATGTTGGATATTCTCATGGTATCTGTAACGAATGCCTAGAAAAATATCATCCGGAATAATTACTTTTTCTTAAATAGCATTATTAATCCTAGGATAAAGAAAGGTATTGATAATAATTGGCCGGTTGTTAAACCAAAGGACAATATTGAATAATCCTTGAAGAATTCTACTAAAAATCTTAATCCTGAAAATATTGTGATAAACAGCCAGAATAAAAATCCGGGTTTTAATCTTAACTTTCTAATGCTGTATAAAAATACAAATGTGATTAATCCTATGAACGATTCATATAGCTGGCTTGGGTGCCTGAAACCTTCAAAATCCTTGAATTTAACAGCCCATGGCAGATTGCTTAATCTTCCTGGAAGCTCCCCATTTATGAAATTGCCAATTCTTATGAAGAATCCGGCTAAAGCACCTGGAATTACTAATATATCAGCTAATGTATAAAATTGAACCTTTTTAACATTGCAGAATATTAAGACGGTTATTATCCCAAATAGCAAAGCCCCATGGCTTGCTAAACCACCTTCCCAGATGTAAAATATTTTTAATGGATTATTAAAATAATAATTAAAATCATAGAATAAAATATGAAATAATCTAGCTCCAATGATTATTGCAGGAATTAAATAAGTTAGTAATTCGTCAATTAGTTCTTTTTTAATAGATCTTTCTTTAGCAAGCCTGATTAAAATAAAATAGCCAATAAGAAAAGCAAGAACTAGCAATATTCCATAATAATAAATATTTAAATGTCCTAAACTAATAAATACTGGGTCTAAATTGTTGATAAACATTTTAGCTTAATATTATCTTAGCAGCTTCTGACGCGCCGCTAGCTTTTAATTCAAGCTTTTCAATATTGCCAATTAATCTTGACTTATCATTTAACAATTTTTTAATTAGTAATTCCAGCCTTTCAGGATCTTCTACGAAATTGCTGACTAAGCATAAATTAGCATCTTTTACCATGCCGGCATTCTGTTTTTGCTCCAGATAATTGGCAATCGGAAACACCAAAGCAGGCTTCTTAAAGACCAGTATTTCAGATAATGTGTTATGCCCTGCTGTTGTTATTACAGCCTTGCTTACTTTTAGGTATTCTAAGAAATTAGACTTGAATTTATAGCTAGTGATATTTTTCTTTTTATAACTGCCGTTAAAAATAATAAACTGCTCATCAAATCTTTCAGCTATTTCATTTATTAAATCTAGTAATTTAATTCCAAAATTGGAACCCCCTATTGCTACTAAAATCGGCTCTTTTTTTAATTTTAATTTTTTCATTAAAACATCTTTGCTTTGCAATAGGTCAGGGCTGGCTCTTACTACCGGGTCTATGTAATGGATGTTTTTTCTTATAGATTTTTGCTGCGTTAATACAGGTATTATTACTTTACCGGCCCGGTTATACATTTTCTTTACTAAATTAACAAAGAATCTTGAAGAAGCCTCCTCAAGCTTTTCTTTCACCCTATCAACATCAAAGTTATAAATGCAAACTGATTTTTTCTTCATCAATCTAGCTGCAAATACACCGACTGGCTGGGTGTCAACTATTATCTTGTCTGGATTAAACCTTTTTATTAACAAAATTAATCTTGCAGTATCAATCAAATATTTTATAGGATATAACAGATTAGACATGAAAACTCGAGCTGCATTTGGTTTAAAGCTATCTCCAGAGAATTTATGACCGAAGATCTTAGTTGTTGGATAAAGACTTTTAAAATAATCCAAGGATAGGCCGTAACCAGCAACATGGATAGTTGTTTCAGGATTTTTCTTTAGTATTTCATCTATTATAGTTTTTTCTCTTATAGTATGGCCTAAACCAATTCCTGTAACAACAAATAATAGCTTCATCTTATCTTGTAAAACTTTTCAGCATATCTGCATTTATTTTTCATCCCGTTGCTTAAGGCACGCCAATAAACAGGCAGCATCAAAGGATAGACAAAATGCCACTGGCTTTTAAACATCTTCATAGCTTCAATTTTCTTTTTAAAGTAGTTAG